>JANMEX010000257.1:0-12382 GCA_031377485.1 Phyllobacteriaceae bacterium | reverse complement strand
ATCACCTTCAATGCCTGCAACTGCGCCACAAGGTGCCCTGCCGGTCCGCAAATCCGAACCGTCCAGCCAACTTCCGCCTGCAGCAAACGACGACAGCCAGCGCAGCTATGCTTCGGCTCTACGCAATCTGAATCGGCGCTTGCCGAACACTATTTTTTGGATGACTGGATTGCTCAGTGCAGTTTGGATTGCTGCAAGCATTTATGTCGCTTACGGTTTCTACGGCGCAACTGCGTTCTCCGCTGAAAATTTTGTCCGTTTCATATTGACCCCGTCTGGTTTGGCATTGGCCATAGCCACGGTCTTGCCGGTGGTTCTATTTTGGGCTTTTGCCATCATGGTCAGGCGTGCGCAGGAATTGCGGGTCGTTGCCCAGTCCATGACCGAGGTCGCGTTCCGTCTTTCAGAGCCGGAGTCTCTTGCGCAGGATCGCGTTATGGCTGTTGGTCAAGCAGTTCGGCGTGAAGTTGCAGCAATGAGCGAGGGCATTGAGCGTACGCTCGCCCGCGCAAGCGAACTGGAAACTCTGGTCAATGGCGAAGTGCACGAACTCGAGCGCGCATACACCGACAATGAAATCCGCATCAGGTCATTGGTCGAGGACCTAAATCAGGAACGTGAAGCGATCGTCTCCCATGCCGAAAGGGTTCGCGCTTCAATCTCCGGATCGCACGAGCAACTCAAGGACGAGTTGACGCAGGCGAGCGATATCATCCGCGAAAATGTCCTCAATGCATCAACGCAATTGACCATGACGATCAACCAGTCCGGCGAAACGCTCGTCAGCCGGATCAATGATAGCGGCGGTCAGATCTATTCGGCAATCGGCTCGCGTACCGACGAAATTGAACAGCGGCTGACAACGTCTGGCGCTGCATTTGCAAGTCTTTTGGATACGCGGGTTGCCGCTCTTGGCCAACAGGCCGAACATCTCTCGACCTCTTTGGCGCACGCGCTCGACAGCCGTACAGAATCGATGGTTTCGCTCTTGACCGGGGCTACCGGCACACTGTCTGAAACAATCGACACACGGGCAAATTCGCTGGTCAATTTTCTGAATGAGGCCACTGAAAATCTTGGTTCGGTTTTGAATGGCCGCGCCGAGGGCATGCTCTCAGTGATCGGGTCGGCGACCCAGACGCTGACAGGCGAATTCGATGTGCGCCTTGCCAATCTTGAAAACACGATGAGCGAACGCAGCCGTTCTTTGATAACTGAATTCGAGACGCGGGCACAGGCACTTGATGCCGGAACAGATCGTTTGAATTCCGCTCTCGACCAGCGCGCCCGGATGCTGAATGAAACACTCGTAGAGCGCACGCGCGAGATTTCGCGAACCTTTACCGAAGGGTCAGAAGGTTTCGCCGAACGTTCACGCGAAATCAGCCGAATTTTTGAAGATGGACAGGCCAAGAGTGCTGAGTTGCTTGATGGGGCGCGTGAAGCCGTTGTCGGCGGCATGACTGCTCAGACCGAGCAAATGCGCGCTGTCATGGATGAGCGCATCAATTCGGTTTCCAGCCGGATGGCTGAACAGGCAGAACTGTTGCGGTCGCTCCTGGATGAACGCTCAGACGCCATCACAGGCGCGGTTTCCACTCGTGCTGACGAACTTCGGGCTTTGCTTGATGAACGGACCGAAAGCATCGCCGGCCATGTCGCCGCCCGCACTGAAGAATTGCGAGCCGTACTGGACGAGAAGGGCAACATTGTTGCCGATGCAATTGCGTTGCAGTCAGGTCATCTTCAATCAACACTGGACGAGCGCGCAATCAATCTTGCTTCTGCAATCGGCGGACACGCAGAAAATCTGCGCACTATTCTGGACGACCGCGCTGCCAATATTTCGGCCAACATCGGCGGCTATGCCGAGGAATTGCGCGCGGTTCTTGATGAGGGCACAGCAGGCCTGGCCGCAAACATTGGTGGCAAGACCCAGGATATCCAGGCGATCCTTGATAACAGCGCAGAGAATTTTGTGTCAGGCGTGCGTTATCATGCTGAAAACATCCGTTCCACGTTGGACAGCAGCACAGCAAACCTGACTGTTGGCCTTGGGGCACAGGCGGAAGATCTCCGCACCATGCTGGATGACCGCGCATCAACAATGTCGGCCAACATCAGCACGCGCACGGAAGAATTGCGTACCGTGTTGGATGAGAAGGCAAACATTGTTGCCGATGCCATCGCAATCCAGACTGGCCATATGAGCCAGGTTCTTGATGAGCGGGCCAACACTGTTGCCGCCAATATTGCAAGCCAGACGGAAAACCTGCGCGGTGTATTTGATGAACGCATTGGCCTGATGGCGCAGACCATCGGTCAGTCCCGTGACGAGTTTGCGGCTTTGATTTCCAATGATCTGGAACGCATCGCAACGACCAGAGCGGAAATTGAACAGGTGATCAGCAGCGAGATCGCACGCGTTGAAGCGGCGCTTTCCGGTCAAACCGGTGCCATCGAAGAGCGGACGCAGACCATGCGCCGGGCGCTCGAAATCGGCGTTGAAGCGGTTCGCAATTCGCTCGAATCTTCTGCATCCGTCATGGCTGGCACATTGCGTGATCGCGTCCGCGAAGCTGCAGCTTCGATCACCGACGAAACGCTCCGTGCGCAGAACGCACTGGACAGCCACTCGACCGGCTATGCCGCACGGCTCGAACAACAGGCAGCGGACTTTGCCGAACGGCTTGCCTTGCGTATCTCGGAGACCGAACAGCGTCTGGCTGCAAAGGCAGAAGAGCACGCCCGCGCCTTCTCCGGTCAAACAGATGAAATCATCGCTGCCCTTGACGGCGCCGACCAGCGCATCATGGCAAGGGTCCATCAAGTCTCTGCCGAACTTGATGCCCGTGCAAACGCTTCGTCAACCGCCATCGCAGCACTCAACCAGGCCATTGGATCAGAAGTCGCACGCACAGCGAACCTGCTCGATGGAAAGACGCAGGAACTTGCTGGTCTCTTGTCCGAACGGTCACAGGAAATCGTCCGTATTCTGGACGAGACTGCCCGTCCGTTGGTCGCGCAAATGGCGGAAAGCGGAACGGAAGTCGCCGCCAAACTCGAATCGGCGACGAAGGCCGCTACCGAAAAGCTCCGTTCCGAAAACGCGGCAATGGTGCAGATGTTGGCCATGCGCACTGCGGAAACGGTCGAAGCCATGGGCGCCGCCCGCGAGGATCTGGCAGGCAATGTCACAGACCTCATCGACCGGCTGTCGGCTTCCAATTCCAAGCTTGGCCAGTTGATCGACATGGCGCAGAACAATCTGTCCGCTGTTGAAGGCCAACTTTCCGGAACGACTGCGTCTTTCTCCGAGACCAGCGAAAAGGCAAACGCTGCGCTGTCCACTTCCGCGCGGATGTTGGAAACCAACGTCAATCGCTTGTCGGATCTTTCATCCGGCACATTGAAAGAAGTTGCATCCATCGCCAGCCGCTTCGATGAGCACGGCCGTGTCCTTGCCTCTGCCTCCGAACTTCTCGGGGCAGCGCAATCAAGCCTTTCGAACACGCTTGGCGACCGGCAGGACGCGTTGGAAAAGCTTTCATTCGGCCTCGTTTCGCGTTCTGAAGAAATTGAAAAGAATTTGCGCGCCTTCGAAGGTCTGGTTGTTGCTGCGTTCGACAAAGCCGAAAACCGCGCAGGGACAAGCACCCAGGCGATGAAGCATTCGCTGGCTGAAGTGGTGGAGCAGGCAACCACGCGCTTTGCCGAGGCAACAAAGGACATGCGTCAGACAGCGCAGGAAATCCGCGCCGAGATTGAAGCTGCGAAGGCGGACATCAAAAAGGGCGTCGAGGACATGCCTGCAGATGCCCGCCGCGCGACTGCCGAAATCCGCGCCGAAATCGAGGTTGCGCGCGCCGATATTGCCAAGGGCGTTGAAGGCATGCCTGCAGAGGCACGACGCGCTGCCGCCGAGATCCGCGCCGAGATAGAAGCCGCCCGCGCCGACATATCCAAGGAAGTCGAGAACATGCCGGCGGACGCCCGCCGTGCGACGGCCGAGATCCGGGCTGAAATCGAAGCTGCCCGTGCAGACATCCGCAAAGGTGTTGAAAGCATGCCAGCGGACGCCCGCCGCGCGACGGCTGAAATCCGTGCAGAGATTGAAGCCGCGAAGCTTGATATCGCCAAGGGCGTCAAGGACATGCCGGCAGATGCACGCCGTGCAGCTGCGGAAATCCGTGCTGAGCTGGAAGAAACCCGCGCCGAGTTGAAGCGTGGCGTTCATGACCTGCCGGAAGAAACCAAACTGTCAACGCAAACCATGCGCCGCGCCGTTGCTGAGCAAATTGGCGCGCTGAAGGAATTGTCGGAAATCGTAGGCAAATCGGGCAGGGCTTTTGATCTGTCCGGACCAAATGCCGCCCGTACGGAGCCTGCGCGGCAGGAACGCGTCGTCGAGCGTGCCCCAGCGCCGCGTGTACAGGAACCCGAACCGGCTCCGGCCCGCCGTATGCCCGCGGCCCCTGATATGCAATTGCGTGGGACAATACCGGCTGAGCCAGCACCTACGTCCGGCGGATGGGTGTCTGACCTGTTGCAGCGCGCATCCCGCGAGGAAGCGCCTGCACAACGTCCCGCAACGCCAGCCGCACCGGCCCGCTCGCCGCTGCATGTAGTGGAATCACTCAACTCGCTGTCGGTCGATATTGCCCGTGCGATTGATCACGATGCATCTGTCGAACTGTGGGAGCGCTACCGCCGCGGCGAACGCAACGTGTTTACGCGTCGCCTCTATACGCTCAAAGGCCAGCAGACCTTCGACGAGATCCGCCGTAAATATCAGACGGACACAGAGTTCCGCACGGCAGTTGATCGTTATGTCGATGACTTTGAGCGCCTGCTGCAAGACGTCGCCCGCAACGACCGCGACCAGATCATGACGCAGACATATCTGACGTCCGATACCGGCAAGGTCTATACGATGCTGGCACATGCGAGCGGCAAGCTGCGGTAATAATGACACAAGGACCGGCGTCGGACGCGTCGGTCTACCGCCCCATCGCTGACTTGCGGCTCCACGCTCGTCTCTTTTCAACAACAGATGTCTGCCCACATGCAGCGCAACAAGGCGCAGAACATGCGCGTTGAAAAAACGCTGGCTTTGTGTTAGATTTCCCTTACGTCAAATTTAACCGCAACTGATGGTGGATATGATGACACCTTGGGAAATTGATGCGCTTGAGCTTGCAAACTGCAACTGCGCTTTTGGCTGTCCATGCCAGTTCAATTCGCTTCCGACTAACGGTTCTTGTGAGGCGGCAGTCGGCTTTGTTGTCAAAAAAGGTCACTATGGTGGCGTCAATCTTGACGGTGTGAAATTCGGGATGACGGCGAAATGGCCGGCAGCCATCCACATGGGCAACGGAACAATCCAGTTGATTGTAGATTCTGCTGCATCTCCCGAGCAACATGCGGCCATCGCATCAATCGCGACCGGCGGCGACACTGCGGACATGGCAACCGTGTTCTGGGTTTTCGACAAGATGGCCCCAAACCGCCTCAAAACCCTCTCCAAGCCGATTACAGTGGAGATTGATCTCGAGAAGCGCACCGGCCATGTCGACATTCCCGGGGTTTTTGGCCTGAAAGCGGAACCAATCCGCAATCCGGTCACTGGCGCAGAACATCGCGCTCGTATCAATCTGCCGCACGGTTTTGAATACCGGCAAGCCGAGGTGGCGAGTGGAACAACCAAAACATCCGGCGAGATAAGCTTGGACAATAACAAGGGCTCGCACGCGCACATGTGCCGGATCTACATGACCGGTCAGGGCGTTGTAGAACACGCCGCCTGACACAAATGCCGGACGCAGGGCCTGTCATCCGAATGCTGCGCAACGACCGGATGATCGTGGCCGCAGCGATCACTTTCGCTGTTCTTGCATCCACCGCTTTTATTCTCGCAGGCGGCGGGACGGGCATGTCTGTCTTTGGCATGGCGGGTGAGACTGGTCCGGCTGGCGCGTTGCTTGGCCGAACGCCTGATATGGCCATGCCCTCGCTGTGGAGCCCCGCCTATGCGCTCGTCATCTTCTTCATGTGGTGGATGATGATGATTGCGATGATGGTGCCGAGCGCCGCACCGACGATTTTGCTCTATGGCGCGCTGAACAGCGCAAAGGGACCCGGCGGGCCTTTGCTGTTTGCCTTGGGATATCTTGCCGCGTGGGCGGCTTTCAGCCTGATTGCCACGCTGATGCAGTGCGCGCTGGCAACACTTGGCCTGATGTCGTCCATGTTCATGACGCTGGCGCGGCCATCGCTTGGCGCGGCGGTGTTGATCGGCGCGGGTCTTTACCAGTTCACGCCGCTGAAGGCCGCCTGCCTTGACCACTGCCGCGGCCCGGTCGAGGCGCTGACCCGCCATAGAAGAACCGGCCGCGCCGCCGCCTTCCGCATGGGATTTTTACACGGAGGCTACTGCCTTGGTTGCTGCTGGGCGCTAATGGCACTGCTCTTCGTCGGCGGTATCATGAACATCTGGTGGGTGCTGGGCATTGCCATCTACGTCGCGCTCGAAAAACTCGCCCCCGCCGGAGATCGACTGGCCCGCCCGATGGGCGCGGTGCTGGTGGTTGCAGGGGGCGCGCTGATGCTGCGGGTGTTTGGGGTGGTTTGAGGGGGGGGGCTTTCGCAATGATTGTTTGTTACCAACTTTGCTTAACCACCTTTTGCGGCATGGGTTCCGGATCTGCGCTTCGCTTGTCCGGAATAACGAACGGTTTGGGGTGATTTGCGATATGCGCCGCACCAGCAACCAAACTATTTTCGTGAAATAGGAATATATCCCTTGACGCCGCCGCTGTGTCATGGCATACATATGTCATCGTCACAGACTTGTACCTGAAACGCTCCGCAAGGTAGCGGGGGTGGGTAATTTGACTGGGATATGGTCGCTTTGGGCGACCGGTGATTGAAGGTGGTCCGGGTTTCCGTGCCGCCTTTTTGTTTGGATTTTTGAAAATTGGTGAAGGAATTGGCGGGCGCTTTGGCGCGCGGGGGGTTGGTTTGTCATTTTTGTTTTGGTGCATTTTTCGGGATCGTTTGGCCTTCTGTCAAACTGGAAAATGCTTAGGCGCAGTTGGGGTTCATGGAAAATTACACGAAGGTTTCAAAGGAACAATGGGACGCCGTTGAAATGGCGCAGAAGCGGCATGGGGTGGCTGACAAGTTGATTGCCCGCCTTTTGGGGTGCGGCGACACGACGGTGCGGACACACCGGCAAAATGGCGGCTGGGTGATAAGGATTTTGCCGGAAGGTTTCATGACGGCGGATATGTTGCGCCAGACGGGCGCTACGGATCTCGGCGTATTTGACCTGTTTGGCGAAGAGGGAAATCAGCCTGCGCTCGACGAGGCATCGCTGCGGCGGGCGCAGGAGCGGCTGTTGGCGCTGATTGTCAATGAGACGGCGCGGGTTGGCTTGAGTGCGATTGATCCGTTGGCGGTGAAACGGCTTGAGGTCATGTCGAATATGGCACGCTCGTTTGAGAAGATCATGGAGTTGAAAGCGAGACTGGCACCACTGCCAGAGGCGGCGGGCGGGGCGGAGAAGACGGCGGCAGTTTTGGCACACATGGACAGGCGCGTGGATGAACTCGCAAACAGACGGGCAAGAGACATTGTTGAACAATGCTGCAACAGCGGAAGCTGCCACGCAAAGCTGCCAGAGGCAGACTGAAGGAGAAAACCTGGACGAAAGGCCGGTGACAAGTGACGGGCTGCCGGATTTGGTGGCCGGCTTCACGCAGCAAGAGATCGCAAATTATGCCGGACCGGAATGGCCGTACAAGGGGCGGATGAAACAGGTGCCGCCCGAAGAGGTGCGGTTGCGGCGGGTGGATGTCTGGCTGGTGATCGGCGGGCGCGGATCGGGCAAGACGCGCGCGGGAGCTGAATGGGTGAACGCGATGACGGGCGGCTATCCGCCGATAGCCTATGAAAAGACCGGTCCGATTGCTCTGGTGGGCGAGACGCTGGCGGATGTGCGCGATGTGATGATCGAGGGCCCTGCAGGCATATTGGCAACGGGCCGCAAGGGCAAGCCGCGCTATGAAGCCTCGCGGCGGCGGGTGGTTTGGGAAAACGGACTGACGGCGATGATGTTTTCGTCCGAAGACCCGGAAAGCCTGCGCGGGCCGCAATTTGCCGCCGCCTGGTGCGACGAGGCCGCAAAGTGGAAAAATGCAATGGCCACCTGGGACATGCTGCAATTCGGCCTTCGGCTGGGGACGCGGCCGCAGGTATTGGTGACGACCACGCCCAAACCGACAGCGCTGGTGAAAATGTTGTGCAGCGATGCGGACACGGCGGTGACGCGCATGCGCACAGGCGACAATGCGGAGCATCTGGCAGGCGGCTTTTTGGCACGGCTGAACAAGCGCTACGGCGGAACGCGGCTGGGGCGGCAGGAACTGGACGGCGAACTGTTCGAGGACCGCGACGACGCGCTGTGGAGCCGCAGCCAACTTGAGGCGCTGAGGGCAGAGCTGCCGGAGGATTTGCAGCGCATTGTCGTGGCGGTGGACCCGCCCGCGTCATCGACGAAAAGCGCCGATGCCTGCGGCATTGTCGCTGCGGGATTGTCAGCGGACGGCCGGGTGCATGTGTTGGCGGATGGGACTGTAAAACAGGCGGCACCGAATGTCTGGGCGGCAGCGGTGGTGCAGCTTTTTCACGGGCTTAGGGCAGATTGCATTCTGGCGGAAGTGAACCAGGGTGGCGACATGGTGGCGTCAGTCTTGCGCACTGTGGACAACCAGGTTCCGGTCAAATCTGTCCGGGCGCAGCGCGGAAAATGGCTGCGGGCCGAGCCTGTGGCGGCGCTTTATGAACAGGGCCGGGTGCGGCACTGCGGAAGATTTGCCGAGCTGGAAGATGAAATGTGCAACTTCGGCCGCGATGGACTTTCGGGCGGACATTCGCCGGACCGCGTGGATGCGCTGGTATGGGCGGTGGGCGAACTGGTGTTTGGTGCGGAAAACGCGCCGCGGATACGCAGCCTCTAAACAAGGAAAACCAAATGAAACGGAACTGGATCTGGAGCCTTGGGCGCCCGGAACGTGAACTTGCGCCTGAGGCCCAAAAGGGTGCGGGCGGGTATGGATTTGTGCAGATGGAGAGCCAAGGCGCGGCGCACTGGACGCGGCGGGATTTGGGTTCGCTGGTGCGCGAAAGCTATATGAAAAACCCTGTTGCCTACCGCGCCGTGCGGCTGGTGGCGGAGAGTGTGGCAGACATTCCCTGGCTGGTGTTTGACGGGGACGACGAGGTGGCGGAAAGCCGGATTGGCAGACTGCTGGAAAGCCCGAACGCACGGCAGGACAGGCGGGCGTTCTTGACCGCGCTGGTGACCAATCTCATGCTTGCGGGCAATGCCTATGTCGAGCGGGCAGGAGCCGGCGATCTGGCGGAGCTGCACCTGTTGCAGCCGGACAAGGTGAGTGTCGAGACGGATGGGTCCGGCTGGCCGGTGGCGCTGGTTTGGAAGAACGGGTCCGCGCGACGGACGGTGGCGTTGGAAGGCGAGAACGGCGAGCCGGCTGCGGCGTGCCATATCCGCGATTTTCATCCGCTGGACGATGTGCTCGGTTTTGCGCCGCTGGAAGCGGCGGCGACGGCGATTGATATTCACAACAGTGCAAGCGAATGGAACAAGGCGCTGATCGACAATTCGGCGAGGCCGTCCGGCGCTTTGGTCTATGCGCCGAAGAGCGGCTCGAACCTTTCCGCCGACCAGTTTGAGCGGCTGAAAACAGAGTTGCAAGAAGGCTATCAGGGCGCGCGCAAGGCGGGACGACCGCTGCTTTTGGAAGGCGGACTAGACTGGAAGCAGATGGGGCTGACGCCCAAGGACATGGATTTCTTTGAGGCCAAGAATTCCGCAGCGCGGGAGATCGCGCTGGCCTTTGGCGTGCCGCCGCTGATGCTGGGGCTGCCGGGGGACAACACGCATTCCAATTACAAAGAAGCCAACCGCGCTTTCTTCCGCCTGACTGTGATGCCGTTGGCGAACCGGCTGGCTGACACATTTGCCGGATGGCTGGGGCCGCTGGAGGGCGAGCGGATACGCCTCGTACCCGATGCTGATCAGGTGGATGCGTTGGCGCAAGACCGCGAGGCGCTGTGGGCGCGGGTCGGAGCGGCGGCGTTTTTGACGGAAGAAGAAAAGCGGGTGGCGGTTGGCTATCAACCGGCAAGACCAGAAGGGAACGCGGCATGAGCGGGATACCGGAAGGCGCACTGTTATGGGGCGCGAAGGCGGGTGGGGCGGTGGCGGGGTCGGCAATATCGCTGGCGTTCATGCTGCCGACGGGCAGGCGCGAGGCGGCGATCCGGTTCGCGGTTGGTGTTGTTGCCGGGCTGGTGTTCGGCGGGATGGCTGGGCTGAAACTGGCGGCGGAAATCGGGCTGGAAGGCAAGGTGGGTCCGATTGAACTGATGTTGGCCGGGTCTTCGGCGGCGAGCCTGTGTGCCTGGTGGGCGCTGGGGGTGCTGGCGAAGGTGGCGCGACAGTTTACTGAAGGGGGCGGTCAAAATGGCAAATGATTACTCCAACCGTGAATGCAAGTTCACGGGCATCAAGCTCGATAAGGTGAGCGAGGACGGAACATTTACCGGTTACGCGAGCCTGTTTGGCGTGACGGATCTGGCGAAAGACCAGGTGGCCAAGGGGGCGTTTGTAAGGTCGCTCGGCGCGCGGGGTGCGACAGGCATCCGGATGCTGTTTCAGCATGACCCGAACGAGCCGATCGGCCAGTGGCTGGACATTCGAGAAGATGCGCGGGGGTTAATCGTCAAGGGCCGACTGGCGCCGGGGGTGGCTCGTGCAAGAGAAGTGCTGGCGCTGATGCGCGACAAGGCGCTGGACGGGCTGTCGATCGGCTTCAAGACGGTGAAATCGCGCAAGGATGCAGGCACAGGCGTGCGGCATATTCTGGAGGCGGATCTTTGGGAAATTTCCATAGTGACATTTCCGATGCTGCCATCCGCGCGGGTGAGTGAGGTGAAGGCAACGGCGATGCCATTCCCCACGACGCGCGAATTTGAACTTTGGCTCAGGCGGGATGCCGGGCTTTCGAGGGGCGAGGCACGCGGCGTGATCGCGCGCGGCTTTGCCAAAGTGAGACGTGAGCGCGAGGCCACAGAACAACCAGCAGCAAAACTGGCAGGGCGCATACGTGACGCCGCCTGCCGACTTGGCCAATAAGGAAGACAATATGCTCAGAACTGAAATGGAATCCGCACCGGAAACCAAGGCGCTTGGTGACGATGTCTCCGGCGCGTTTGATGAATTCATGCACGCGTTTGAAGCGTTTAAGGAGGCCAATGACGACCGTCTGGGTCAGCTTGAAAAACGCATGGCATCGGACGTGCTGACGATCGAGAAGGTGGACCGCATCTCGCGTGGCATGGACGAACAGAAGCGCGCACTGGACCATCTGACCATCAAGAACAGCCGCCCGCCGCTGGGGCGCGATCGTGCAGGAATTGCCCAGCCAAGCGAACACAAGGGAGCATTCGATGCCTATGTGCGCCGCGGCGACGAGCGGGCGCTGAACCAGCTGGAAGCCAAGGCGATGTCTGTTGGCACAGCATCTGACGGTGGCTATCTGGTGCCTGCGGAAATGGAAGCGGAGATCGGCAAGCGCATGTCGATGTTGTCGCCGATCCGCGCCATTTCGAGCGTCCGCCAAATCTCGGCAGGCGTGTTGAAAAAGCCATTCGCCACATCCGGCTTTGCGGCTGGCTGGTCGGCGGAAACGGCGGCGCGCACGCAATCGGCAACGCCGGTCCTGGCTGAGTTGCAGTTTCCGGCGATGGAGCTCTATGCAATGCCCGCGGCGACGGTTTCGCTGCTGGATGACGCTGCTGTCGATATGGACCAGTGGATCGCCGCGGAAGTGGAAGCCGTGTTTGCCGAACAGGAAGGCACCGCCTTTGTGACCGGTGACGGCGTCAACAAGCCGAAGGGGTTCCTCAGTTACACCAATGTAGCGGAAGCTTCCTGGTCGTGGGGCAACCTTGGCTATGTTGCAACGGGTGTTGCAGGTGCACTGCCGGCCTCCAATCCATCGGATGTGTTGATCGACACGGTGTATGCGCTGAAAGCGGGCTATCGCCAGAATGGATCGTGGGTGATGAACCGCAAGAGCCAGGCCGTGGTGCGAAAGCTGAAGGATGCGCAGGGCAACTATCTCTGGCAGCCGCCGGCCACCGCGGACGGCGTTGCCACGCTGATGGGCTTTCCGGTGGTCGAGGCCGAGGACATGCCCGATATCGCCGCCAACAGTGTCTCGGTGATGTTCGGTGATTTCCGGCGCGGCTACCTGATCGTCGACCGGACCGGCGTGCGCATCCTGCGCGACCC
>JANMEX010000240.1:0-3864 GCA_031377485.1 Phyllobacteriaceae bacterium | reverse complement strand
CAGCCATAGATGCCGCGCTTCGGCACCCCGGGACGACCAAGTTCCGCCATGTTCCCCTCCACATTGCGCTTAAGGCAAATCAGCCTTTGATGTCGATACTGTCACCAGTTGCATGACAATGGCAAGACGGCGCCTGGCAAGGGCAATTGCGAAGGCAATGGCAATGGTAAGGCGTGGCAGAGGAGATTAGAGTTCGACGACGTGATCGTCCAACTCATTGGTGTCGTCGGCGGTCTTGGGGAAATGCGTGGCAAGCAACGCGCCTGTGGCTTCAATCGCCTCGAGGAAGCCTTCCGCGTAGTGGCGCCTTTTGGCACCATGGATCAGCATGGCAACAATGGCATCCCAGTCACCTTGCGTGACACGAGAATTGATGGCGTCATCGGCAATCACTTCGGCATAGCGCTCATCGACGGAGACGAATAGAAGCACTCCGGTCCGCGCTTTGGTCGAATGAATATTGCGTGCAAGAAATTGGCCAATGGCATTTTGATGCGCACGTTTGGCAAGTGTGCCGCGCGGAACGAGACGCTGGCTCAGCGCTGGCACGAACACAAGCACGACAAGGACTGAAAGATACGCCAGCGCGAAAGCTGTCATGAACGTCCGGGCATCAACCATGATCCAATACTGATGCAGGGCCAATGAGACGATAAATGCGCCGAGGATCGAAGCCAGTGACACGGCAAACGCGGCAGGGGCGAAATAGTCATCCGAGCGCCGTGCAATCACGGCGTAGATTTCGCCATCCGTTTGATGCTCTGCGGCGCGGATGGCTTTTGAAACAGCCTTGTGGTCGTCGTGGGACATCATTGACATCACCAGCCCCCCGAAGAACCGCCGCCGCCCGACGAGCCGCCGCCGCCGGAAAAGCCACCACCGCCCGAAGACCATCCACCGCCGCCGCCACCTGATGACCAGCCGCCAGAAGAGGAACTGCCACCCTTGCCCGGCGTGGTGTCAACAGTCATGCCATGCCAGCGGTATTTATGCGGGGCAATCTGCTCGCCGAATATCCGCACGAGGAGCGGGATGAGGAAGGCAGCAAAAAAGATGCCGACAAAGATCACGATGAAGATGACAAAGAACCAGTCAACCGGCGGCTGGTTTTCCAGGTTGCGCTTGGCGCGTGCCTCAAGTTCAGCGCCGTCTCCGGTGAGGACAGTGAGAATGTCTTTGACGCCATTCTGGATGCCGGTGGCAAAATCGCCCTCACGAAAGCGCGGCACAATGGTTTCGCGGATGATGAGGCCCGATAAAGCATCGGTCATCATGCCTTCAAGGCCGTAGCCGACCTCAATGCGCAGCTTCTTGTCATCGCGCGCCACGAGAAGAAGGAGGCCGTTGTCTTCCCCCTTCTGCCCGAGCGCCCAGGTGCGAAACACCGTGTTGGCATAATTTTCCAGAACATCGCCCTCAAGCGAGGGAATGGTAAGGATGACCACCTGATCAGAAGACTTTTTCTCGAACGCGTCGAGATCAGCAATCAATGCGGCTTCCTGATCAGCGGAAAGCAAATCCGCCATGTCCACGACCCGGCCGGTGAGTGGCGGAATATCCAGCGCAAGCGCAGGAAAGCCCAGGCACAGCAACGCGCCAAGCATGACCATGCGGGCCAGAAACGCCCGCACAGGCGATGATGATGTGGTCACAGAAGAACCGCGCACGGCAGATCTTTCACAGTTGAATTTTAGAATTTGACCGCCGGTACGACCATCTTGTCTTCGCTCACGCTGAAGGTCTCATACGGCTTGTTACCCGTCCACCACAGCCATGCCCAGATCGCGCTTGGCAATGTCTTGAGCGAAGTGTTGTAGGCACGCACAGACTCGATGTAGTCGCGCCGTGCCACCGCGATGCGGTTTTCGGTGCCTTCAAGCTGCGACTGGAGCGCAAGGAAATTCTGGTTGGACTTCAAGTCCGGGTAGGCTTCGGCAACAGCCAGAAGACGGCCAAGCGAACCAGTGATGGCAGACTGGTTTTCCTGGAACGTCTTGAACGCATCCGGATTGGACAGGATATCGGCCGGCACTTGGACTTGGGTCGCCTTGGCGCGGGCTTCCACAACCTCGACCAGAACGTCTTTTTCCTGCGTGGCGTAGCCTTTGACCGTTTCCACAAGGTTCGGAATGAGATCGGCGCGACGCTGATATTGGTTGAGCACCTCGCTCCACGATGCCTTGGCCTGTTCTTCCAGGGTCGGGATCGTGTTGAACCCGCATCCGGACACGATCAGCGAGACCATGAAGAGGGTCACGGCGGTGAAGGCGGCGCGGATGCCGCGCGAAACGGTAAAAGAATGCATGGAAAAACCTCGTTTTATCAAGTCGCCGCCAACGCGCGGCCTTGCCTGTCATAGCGGGTTTTCAAGCTGGAATGAAACAGCATTTTGTAAGACGAAACTGTTGCCATATTCATCGCGCCTGATCGTTTCTGTCGCGGGGCGATTTTCAATCTGCTATGGCTTGCTCATGAGCAGCAACAAACCGGACGAAGAGCAAAACGACAAGGTAGAACTCTGGGGCACGCGCATTGGCCGCGGGCTCGGGTTTTTGATCACCATCGGCATCATCCTTGGCCTCATAGTCTGGCTCGGAGCGGCCAAGCCATGAGGACAGGCATGAACGGCGAGCGGGACGCTGCGTCCAATCCGGCGGTCATTGTCATTTCCAGCCACGTCGTGCGCGGCGCGGTGGGAAACCGCGCGGCTGTGTTTGCACTGGAAAGCCTCGGTTTCCCGGTCTGGGCCGTGCCGACGGTCACTTTGCCCTGGCACCCCGGGCATGGGCGGGCGACAAGGCTGGTGCCCGACGCCTCTGGCTTTGCCAGTCTGATCAATGATCTGGCGCATGCGCCATGGCTTGGCGAAGTCGGCGCGATCATGACCGGTTATCTTGGCAGCGCCTCGCAGGCTGCACCCATAGCGATGCTGGTCAAGGCGCTGAAGTCCATCAATCCCGATGCGATCTATCTCTGCGATCCGGTGATTGGCGACGGGACAGGACTTTATGTGCCGGAGGCGACAGCGGCGGCGATCCGCGACCAATTGATGCCGCTGGCAGACATTGCCACGCCAAACCGGTTTGAACTTGGCTGGCTGACCGGTCACGAACTGGCGGACAACAATGCCATTGTCGAGGCGGCGCTGCAGCTTGCCGCGCCGACGGTCGTTGCAACATCCGCGCATGCGATGATGACCGGCTCAACCGGCAATCTGCTAGTTAAATCGAGCGAGACCATCATGGCTGAACACCGGACCGTCGACGGGCCGACAAACGGCCTTGGCGATCTGACATCCGCCTTGTTCCTTGCCCATTGCCTTTCCGGCGACAGTGGCGAAAAGGCATTGCGGCAGACAACAGCAGCCGTGTTTGAGGTGATGGCGCGTGCTTCAAAGCGTGGCGCAAACGAGCTGATGCTGGCGGCCGATGCCTCCTCGATGGTCCACCCGATGGCCATGGTCCAGATGCGCAAATTGTTTCGCCCCAAGGCAAAGGAACCGGCGTGAGCGATAAAATTGCCGGTGTGGATGGCTGCCCCGGCGGCTGGATCTGTGTGTATAAAGCCGGCTTGGATGCACCACCGTCGGTTCAAGTCTTCAAATCCTTTGCAGAACTTGCGGCGACCCTCGATGATGAGACGATCATCGCGGTCGATATGCCGATCGGCCTGCCGGACAAGTGCGGACTTGGCGGGCGCGGCGCGGAACAAGCGGTTCGGCCATTTCTGAAGGCACGCCAGTCAAGCGTCTTTTCCGTCCCGTCACGCGCTGCAATCGAGGCAGAACCTGGACCGTTTGAAAACGAGACAGAGCGCCTCAGCGCCCACAAACGCGCCAGTGAAATTGCATTGGCAACATCCGAA
>JANMEX010000222.1:0-4864 GCA_031377485.1 Phyllobacteriaceae bacterium | reverse complement strand
GCAGTGGATAGAGCGGAAAAGCGCGAGCTCGTCACGACGTTGAACGAAGTCTTTACGACGACGGGATCCGTGGTGGTGGCTCACTATGCCGGTCTGACAGTGGCGCAGATGAACGATTACCGTTCAAAAATGCGTGCAGCTGGCGGACACGTCAAAGTCGCGAAGAACCGTCTCGCCAAAATTGCTCTTCAGGGCACGGAGTCGGCTTCGATGACCGACCTTTTCAAAGGTCAGACCATCATCGCCTATGCAGCGGATCCCGTTGCAGCTCCGAAAGTGACCATGGATTTCGCCAAGACCAACGACAAGCTCGTTATTCTTGGTGGTTCGATGGGATCGACAGGCCTGAATGCGGATGGTGTCAAGGCTCTTGCCTCGCTGCCTTCGCTGGACGAACTGCGCGGTCGTTTGATTGGCATGATTACCACGCCAGCCACTCGTATTGCACAGATCGTCAACGCACCGGCGGCTCAGCTTGCCCGTGTGTTCGGCGCCTATGCCCGGAAGGACGAGGCGGCATGAGGTTGTTCCTCGCTGCAGAACACTATTCGAACCTTTAAAGGAAAATAAAATGGCTGATCTTGCCAAGATTGTAGACGAACTGTCAGCACTGACCGTCATTGAGGCGGCAGAACTGTCGAAGATGCTTGAAGAGAAGTGGGGCGTTTCTGCCGCCGCTCCGGTTGCAGTTGCTGCCGCCGGTGGCGCAGCAGTTGCTGCTGCCGTTGAAGAAAAGACCGAGTTTGACGTCATTCTGACGGATGCCGGCCCGAACAAGATCAACGTGATCAAGGAAGTTCGTGCCATTACCGCCCTCGGCCTCAAAGAAGCCAAGGACTTGGTAGAAGGCGCTCCGAAGGCCGTCAAGGAAGGCGTGTCGAAGGACGAAGCCGCCAAGCTCAAGACGCAGCTGGAAGCAGCCGGCGCCAAGGTTGACGTTAAGTAATATCGACTGGACTGGCGGGTTCAACCCCGCCGGTCCAGATTTGTTTGCGTATCAAACCCATTTTCAAAGGGCAGGGAACTGCCTTTCGGAAACGGGTTTTCCCCGTTGAAAGCCGCCAATACATCCGGCGGATCCATGATGTCAGCCCGTTTCGGGCATTTTACGAGGAGCGACGATGGCTCAGACCCTTTCGTTCAATGGTCGCCGGCGAGTCCGCAAATTTTTCGGGAAGATTCCCGAAGTTGCGGAAATGCCGAACCTAATTGAGGTTCAAAAGGCTTCCTATGACCAGTTCTTGATGGTCGACGAGCCGGAAGGCGGGCGCTTGGATGAAGGCCTTCAGGCCGTCTTCAAGTCGGTTTTCCCGATCTCCGATTTCTCGGGCGCGGCCATGCTCGAATTCGTCAAATACGAATTTGAAGCGCCGAAGTTCGATGTTGATGAATGCCGGCAGCGCGACTTGACGTACGCTGCGCCGCTGAAGGTTACCTTGCGCCTTATTGTTTTTGATGTGGATGCCGATACTGGTGCCAAGTCCATCAAGGACATCAAGGAGCAAGACGTTTACATGGGCGACATGCCGCTCATGACTGATAACGGTACCTTTATCGTCAACGGTACCGAGCGCGTCATCGTATCGCAGATGCACAGGTCGCCTGGCGTGTTCTTCGATCACGACAAGGGCAAGAGCCATTCGTCAGGCAAGTTCCTGTTTGCTGCGCGGGTTATTCCGTATCGTGGTTCTTGGCTCGATATCGAATTTGACTCGAAGGACATTGTTCACGCGCGTATCGATCGCCGCCGCAAATTGCCGGTGTCATCGCTGTTGATGGCGCTCGGCATGGATGGCGAAGAAATCCTGTCGACGTTCTACAACAAGTTCTCTTACGCCCGTGATGGTAAGCATTGGCGCATTCCTTACTCTGCTGAACGTTACAAGGGCTTCAAAGCTGTTTCAGACATGATTGACGCCGATACTGGCGAAGTCGTGGTTGAAGCTGGCAAGAAGCTGACGGTGCGCACCTCCAAGCAACTCGCAGACAAGGGCCTCAAGGCTATTCGCGCGACTGAAGAAGATCTGCTCGGCACTTACCTTGCCGAAGACATCGTCAACTATCAGACCGGCGAGATTTATCTCGAAGCCGGCGACGAAATCGACGAGAAGAAGTACAAAATCCTGACCGAACTCGGTCTTGATGAGATTTCGGTGCTCGACATCGATCATGTCAACATTGGGCCTTACATCCGTAATACGCTGACTGCCGATAAAAATGAGTCGCGTCAGGATGCGCTGTTCGACATCTACCGTGTGATGCGTCCGGGTGAGCCCCCGACTATGGATTCGGCAGAGGCGATGTTTACGTCTTTGTTCTTTGATTCTGAACGCTACGACCTTTCGGCTGTCGGCCGCGTTAAAATGAACATGCGCCTTGATCTCGACTGCCCGGACACGCATCGTGTCCTGCGCAAAGACGACATCATTTCCGTGGTCAAAACGCTGGTTGAATTGCGTGATGGCAAAGGCGAAATCGACGACATCGACAATCTCGGCAATCGCCGGGTGCGCTCTGTCGGTGAATTGATGGAAAACCAATACCGTGTGGGTCTGCTCCGTATGGAGCGGGCGATCAAGGAACGTATGTCCTCGATCGAAATCGACACAGTGATGCCGCAGGACCTTATCAACGCCAAGCCGGCTGCGGCTGCGGTGCGTGAATTTTTCGGCTCCTCGCAGCTGTCGCAATTCATGGATCAGACCAACCCGCTTTCGGAAATCACTCACAAGCGCCGCCTGTCGGCACTTGGACCCGGTGGCTTGACCCGCGAGCGCGCAGGCTTTGAAGTCCGTGACGTTCATCCGACCCACTATGGCCGCATCTGCCCGATCGAAACACCGGAAGGCCCGAACATCGGCCTGATCAACTCGCTTGCCACATTTGCTCGCGTCAACAAGTACGGTTTCATTGAATCTCCGTACCGCAAGATCGTTGACGGCAAGCTGACGACTGATGTGGTCTATCTTTCGGCCATGGAAGAATCCAAGCACCATGTTGCGCAGGCGAATGCCGAGCTCGACAAGGAAGGCCGGTTCGTCGATGAATTCGTGATTTGCCGCTATGCTGGCGATGTCATCATGGCGCCGCGCGAAAACGTCGATCTCATGGACGTTTCGCCAAAGCAGATGGTGTCCGTGGCTGCAGCGCTCATTCCGTTCCTTGAAAACGATGACGCCAACCGCGCCTTGATGGGTTCAAACATGCAGCGTCAGGCCGTGCCGCTGGTACGCGCCGAAGCGCCGTTTGTCGGAACCGGCATGGAGCCGATCGTTGCCCGTGACTCAGGTGCCGCCATCGCGGCCCGCCGCACCGGTATTGTGGATCAGGTCGACGCCACGCGTATTGTGCTTCGCGCCACGGAAGATCTCGACCCGGGCAAGTCCGGCGTGGATATCTACCGCTTGATGAAGTTCCAGCGTTCCAACCAGTCAACCTGCATCAACCAGCGTCCGCTGGTTCGTGTCGGCGACCGGATCGAAAAGGGCGATATCATTGCCGACGGCCCGTCTACGGACCTCGGCGATCTGGCTCTCGGCCGCAACGTACTTGTCGCGTTCATGCCTTGGAACGGCTATAACTACGAGGATTCGATCCTTCTTTCAGAGCGCATCGTCCGCGATGACGTGTTCACATCCATCCACATCGAAGAGTTCGAAGTGATGGCGCGCGACACCAAGCTTGGGCCGGAAGAAATCACCCGTGATATTCCGAACGTTTCGGAAGAAGCACTGAAGAACCTCGATGAAGCCGGCATTGTCTACATCGGCGCTGAAGTTCAGCCGGGCGACATTCTGGTCGGCAAGATCACGCCGAAGGGCGAAAGCCCGATGACGCCGGAAGAGAAGCTTCTGCGTGCGATCTTTGGCGAAAAGGCATCGGATGTGCGTGACACCTCCATGCGCATGCCGCCCGGGACCTACGGCACGGTCGTTGAAGTTCGCGTGTTCAACCGTCACGGCGTCGAAAAAGACGAACGTGCAATGGCGATTGAGCGCGAGGAAATCGAGCGTCTAGCCAAGGATCGAGATGACGAGCAGGCGATTTTGGACCGCAACGTCTATAGCCGACTCGTCGCCATGCTTGATGGTCGTGAGGCGGTTTCCGGTCCCAAGAGCTTCAAGAAGGGCGGTAAGCTGTCCCCTGAAGTAATGGCCGAATATCCGCGCTCACAGTGGTGGCAGTTTGCTACCGATGACGAGAAACTGCAGGGCGAAATCGAAGCTTTGCGTGGTCAGTACGATGACAGCAAGAAGCGCCTTGAACAGCGTTTCATGGATAAGGTTGAGAAGGTACAGCGCGGCGATGAAATGCCGCCCGGCGTCATGAAAATGGTCAAGGTTTTTGTTGCCGTGAAGCGCAAAATCCAGCCAGGCGACAAAATGGCTGGCCGTCATGGCAACAAGGGCGTTGTCTCAAAGATCGTGCCTGTGGAAGACATGCCTTTCCTTGAGAATGGTGAGCATGTCGACATCGTGCTTAACCCGCTGGGCGTGCCATCGCGCATGAACGTCGGACAGATCCTTGAAACCCATCTTGGTTGGGCATGCGCAGGCATGGGCCTCAAGATCGGTGAAATGATCGACGCATACAAGAAGAACGCCGATATCAAGCCGCTTCGTGCAACGCTTGAAAGCGTTTTTCCGGACAATGATCGCAACGAGCCGGTTCGCAGGTACGATGACGCTTCGGTGTTGCGTCTTGCTGAACAGACCCGCCGCGGCGTGTCGATTGCAACGCCGGTGTTTGACGGCGCCAAGGAACTTGACGTTGACATAATGCTTGAAAAGGCAGGGCTGACGAAATCCGGTCAGGTAACGCTCTTTGACGGGCGTACTGGCGAGGAGTTCGACCGCAAGGTGAC
>JANMEX010000220.1:0-2144 GCA_031377485.1 Phyllobacteriaceae bacterium | reverse complement strand
ATTCGAGAGCAGATTGCACTTCGCTATGCGGGCGTCGAGAGGTTTGATGCGGTTGCGGTTGCGTTCGGCATCTCGGTGTACACGGTCCACATGTGGCTGAAACGCCACGCGTCAGAGCGGCGAATTGGCGAACCGCCCGGTGATTAGTGCGGCAAGATTCTAACTCGCGAAGAGGAAGATGACTTTCACGCCAACGACAGAAGCCCGGACGATTTTTACCGCCTGTTCAGTAATGTACCGGGCAATGAGGTTCACCAGCCTTTTTCGATCAGATACGCGAAAAATTGAAAGGCATCCTAATATTCTAGATGAACAGCTGCTCGGGCAACCCGATAAAATGAGCCAGACACTCATCGTTGACCGCTTCCATCTCAATGACAACGGCAACACTGAACTTGCAACAATCATCGCCAACAATCTCTGACAGGAGCCTGCCATGCTGATGCGCCTCGCCCGCCTTCTCGCCAAGCCATTCAAGAAAAAAAGAAACGCACCGCTTCGTCCATCTATTCACTGCGACGATCAACGGGATTGTGCGTGCGTTCTAAACCAAGCGAGCCGTGGTTTTCCCTATGTACCCGCCGGGCGGTCACCACTGCCCCTCCCTGCCAAGCAAAACCCGGTTTTGCATTTTCAGGTGCGTCGTTACGCGCTCGATCTCGTCCGCCTTTTGTTGTGCAGTCCAGCCAAGTGCGGTTGCGGCAACTTCGGCAATGGTTTGCATGTCTCGCACCGTCAGTCTTTCCGTCAATGCTAGCGTTGTACGGCGCTTAACGATGTCGTCAAGGTGGAGAACCATTTCGCGGCGCACAATCCAGTCAATTTCCGGCAGACTGTAACTTTGCGCATCCGGCAGCCGGTCCGCGTCTGTCCATTGGCTTTGGTGCCGGGCAACACTCAATGCAGCCGTGCCATAGCGCTGCAGCAGTTGTTCGAGCCGGACAGCAGAAAGTCCTGTCTGCGCGGCGGTGCTTGATATCCAGACCTGCCTTGCCCTTGCATCTTGCGGATAGTCCTTCCCGCCGCCAATGGCGAGATTTCTAGTCGAAACTTTTCGGCTCCGGTTCAGCCGTTCCAATACCTTGTCCGTGACCTCTTCGGCAAATCCGCGAAATGTTGTCCACTTGCCGCCCACAAGCGAGATGACGGGAAATGGTCTCTCGCCTTGCGGCTCTGATACCGGCGCCGAATGATCGCGGCTGATGAGCCCGGGGCTTGATGCATCAGAGGCGGGCAGAGGCCGGATGCCGCTGTAGGTATACACAATCTGCTCACGGTCAAACGTCAGGCCCGGCAAAAGCGCACGCAGGCTTTCAAGGAAATAGTCAATTTCCCAATCCTCGCAAACAACGCTGTCCGGATTTGCCGCCGGCATATCGGTCGATCCGACCAAAGCTCGGCCGAGATAGTCGAACACAAGACATATGCGCCCGTCATCAGCTTCAAAATAAATCATCCGCCCGTTCAGGCTGCGCACCAACTCGTCATGATCAAGGAGAATATGCGAACCCTTGGTTCCTCCAATCATCTTTGAGGCCATGCCAAACGAGCCATTGACGCTATCAATCCACGGGCCTGCCGCATTGACGACAAGCTTTGGACGCACCCCGAACTGTCTGCCATCGGCCAGCTCAAATCTAAGTTCACCGCCATTTATCGAAACCAGCGAAGTGTAATTCAGCGCCGCCGCCTTTTCACATGCCATCATGCCGTCTTGGACAAGCTCAAACACCAGCCGCTCCGGACAACTAATCTTGGCGTCATAGTAGGTGCCTGCAGCCACAATTGATTTGGTCAGATAAGGCATGTCCCGAAGTGCGCTTGCCTTTGAAAACATCTTGTGACGCGGCATCACCTTGTTGCGCGAGCCGTAAAAATCATAGAGCGCAAGTCCGATCTTGATGAGGACGGCCCCCCGGCTGCGCGGTGCGCTTTTGGAGCCGGCCATGGTGCGAAGCGCCGCCCAAATGCCCTTGGTCCAGGAGAAGATCGGGATCAGTGTCGGCAGCGGCTCCACACAATGCGGTGCGTTTTTCAGCAAGAGATTCCGCTCCAGCGTCGATTGCGCCACAAGCCCGAACTCGCCGGTTTCCAGATACTTCAACCCGCCATGGATCAGTCTGGAAGGCGCAGCGCTGGTGCCG
>JANMEX010000195.1:0-3971 GCA_031377485.1 Phyllobacteriaceae bacterium | reverse complement strand
GCCGTTCCCGAGCGGCAGCGTTTGGCCCGGTTCCATTTCCGGTATTCTTCTGCCTTTTTGCAACTGCCATGGTGTTCTTCGGTATGATTGGTTCCAATTTCGGCGCAATCGCAATGGAGCCACTTGGCGCAATGGCTGGCACGGCGTCATCGGTTCAAGGCTTTTTCCAGACGGTTACAGGCGCAGTGTGCGGCGGGCTGATTGGGCAGGCGTTTGATGGGACTGTATTCCCGCTTGCGATAAGCTTCGCCACAGTCGGCGTGGCAGGCCTTGCCTGTGTGCTGATTGCCGAAAAAGGTGTCCTGTTTGGAACAGGAACGTCAGCCCGCTACTGAGCGGCGGGAAACAGGCCGGCAAAATCAAACAGTTTCCGGTCAAGCATATGGCTCGGCCGGATATTGCCCATAGCTCGGATCATCGCTTCCTTGCGACCAGGCATGCGATTTTCAATGTCAGACAACATGGATTTCATCGCATTGCGCTGCAACCCTTCCTGAGAGCCACAGAGATCACAAGGAATAATCGGAAACTCCATTGCCTTGGCGAAACTCTCGAGGTCGACTTCAGCGTTCAGCGCAAGTGGACGCAGCACCAAGACATCGCCTTCATCATTCAAGAGTTTTGGCGGCATCGTTGCAATTCGTCCGCCATGAAAAAGGTTCATGAAGAAGGTTTCGAGAATATCCTCGCGGTGATGGCCAAGCACGAGGGCCGAACAGCCCTCTTCATGCGCAATGCGGTATAGGTGCCCGCGACGCAGGCGCGAGCAGAGCGAGCAATATGTCGAGTTTTCGGGCAGCTTGTCGGTCACGATTGAGTAAGTGTCTTGGTATTCGATGCGGTGCTCGACACCGAGGGATTTTAAATATTCCGGCAATATATGCTTGGGAAAATTCGGCTGTCCTTGATCGAGATTGCAAGCGAGCAACTCCACCGGCAAAAGACCGCGCCATTTCAGATCCAGCAGCAACGCCAGCAATCCGTAAGAATCCTTGCCGCCAGACAGGCCGATCAGCCAGCGATCGCCGGGGCGAACCATGCCAAAATCTTCAATCGCCTGCCGTGTCAACCGCAAGAGCCGCTTGCGCAATTTGTTGAACTCAACATTCGACGGCGCAGTGCGGAACATAGGATGACAGCTGTCGGAAGCAAATTCTTCGGGATTGTGGATGTTCATGTGCAGATCCTTCCAAGTCGGTTTAGCGACATTGGCACCGCTTGCAAAGCCTCAGGCACCGAAGATCGACCAGCCGGTTCTTTTGGCCAGCATCTCCAACGCAAGTGTACCGATCAACGAATTGCCGACTGTATTCAGCCCCGGCGACCAGACTGCAATGGACGCGTTGCCTGGCGCGATAGCGAGGATGCCGCCACCGACGCCGCTCTTGCCGGGAAGGCCAACGCGGTATGCAAAATCGCCAGAGCCATCGTAATGGCCGCACATCAACATCAATGCGTTGATGCGCCGAGCCCTTTCGCGCGAAACGACTTGACGGCCCGTCAAAGGATTGACACCGCCGTTGGCAAGAAACATCCCGGATTGGGCGAGTTGGTGGCACGACAGTGAAAGGGCGCATTGATGAAAATAGACGCCAAGAACATGTGCGACCGGGTGGGTGAGATTACCGAAACTGCTCATGAATTCAGCAAGTGCCATATTGCGATGGCCGGTAGCCGCTTCCGAGGCGGCAACTGCCGGATCAATGGCAATGTCATCGTCATCAGCCAGAAAACGTACGAACTGCACAATCTCGCCGATTGCCTCTTTCGGCATATGGCCGGACAAAAGGACATCCGCAACGGCAATTGCGCCAGCATTGATGAATGGATTGCGTGGAATGCCAAGCTCGCGCTCAAGCTGGACGATCGAATTGAATGCAGATCCGGAAGGCTCGCGCCCGACACGTTTCCACAAGGAATCGCCAATTTTGCCAAGGGCGAGAGTTAGCGAGAATACCTTTGAGACGCTTTGGATGGAGAAAGGAGTGTCATAATTCCCGGCCAGCACGGGTTCGCTGTCGAGCGGCAAGACGGCTATGCCGAACTGCCTCGGATCAACTTTTGCCAGCTGCGGAATGTAGGAGGCGACGGTGCCTTCGCCGAGACGAGGAACGAGTGACTGATGAATTGTCTCGACGATTTCTTGCAGGGATTCCATGCGCGTGCCCCCCGGATGATAAAAAAGCCGCCTCGGTTTCCCGGGCGGCTTTTTGAAATGAATGCTTCGAACCGCTTAGCGTGAATAGAATTCGACGACGAGGTTCGGTTCCATCTGAACAGCGTAAGGAACGTCCGACAATGTCGGGACGCGCATGTAGGACGCGACCTGCTTGTTGTGATCGACGGTGATGTAATCGGGAACATCGCGTTCTGCGAGCTGGTTGGCTTCCATAACGAAAGCCAGCTGCTTGGACGAATCCTTGACTTCGATCACATCGCCAATTTTGCACTGGTAGGAACCAATATTGGTGCGGCGACCGTTGACCTTGACGTGGCCGTGGTTGACGAACTGGCGCGCGGCGAAAATCGTCGCGACGAACTTGGCGCGGTAAACGATGGCGTCCAAACGCGATTCCAGAATGCCGATCAGGTTTTCACCGGTGTCGCCTTTGCGACGCGCAGCTTCTGTATAGATGGCGCGGAATTGCTTTTCGGAGATGTCGCCGTAATGGCCCTTGAGCTTCTGCTTGGCGCGCAGCTGCACACCGAAGTCGGACATCTTGCCCTTGCGGCGCTGGCCGTGCTGACCCGGACCATATTCACGCTTGTTGACCGGGGACTTCGGACGACCCCAGATATTTTCGCCCATACGGCGATCGAGTTTGTATTTGGCTGACTCGCGCTTGCTCATCGCATTTCCTCAAAAGTTTGCCACGGCGCAGACCATCCGCCCCGTGTGGGAAACGCGCCCTCCTCTGAGACCTGATAGTCTCTGACAGAATTCTCACCGAAGCATCGGGAAAACTCACGGGACACGTAAAACCGCAGGGGTTTATTCCTGCGGTTAGCGGGTCTCTAAGCCACGTAACTGTGCTTGTCAACGTTTGCGCCGCTTGTTGCAGCCTTGTTTGAAACCGTGCTAGCTAAAACCGCGAATAATGGTCCTTAAAAACTTGAATATTCTGACAGTTTTCAAATCCCTGCCTATGTCAGCGTCTGTTTCCAGGCGAATCCGCGCGCTTGGTCTTCCTGCGCCTTCTGTTGCCTTCCGGTTTGATGGCGATGCAAACGCCTACTCGGATGCGCTTATCACCCGCTGCGGATCAGGGCAGTTCAGGGTGAGCCTGTCTCCCTTGAAATTGGAAAGAATTGCGCTTTTCGCAAAGCACCGTCTGCCGAGCGCCATTTACTACCTGTCATGCTGCCCGGAGGCCATCAAAAGCATGTCTATTGACTATTCAGACGGCGACAGGAATTCGTCGGCTGATTTTTGCTGGAGCGCGCATGACCCGGCGCGCGCCCTCTTGCCTGATCCACATTTTTTCGACGCGAAAGGATTCGCTGCGATAAGGCAGTTGGCCGAAAACACAGATGCACAGTGGGATAGTCGTTCAGAAATTGTCCGCTGGCGCGGCGGGCCGAATGGCACGGGAACCGTGACGGCTGATCCGACCGCTATTTATGATCCAGCGGTTATGCAGCGCGTTCGCCTTTGCATGGTTGCTGCCGAAATCCGGGGCGTAGATGTTAAAATCGTTCCACATGGCGACAAGCCAGATCCTTTCAAAGGCGGTGGCGGTCATTTGACCGGCGCTCCAATTGCGGAGACGAACTGGATTGGCGACAAATACGCCATTGATGTGGACGGCCACTCCAACACATGGAGCAACTTGCTGATCCGCCTGCATTTGGGCTGCTGCTTGCTCAAGGTCGACAGCCAGTTCGGCTACCGGCAATGGTACTATGACCGAATTCGGCCTTGGGAGCATTTCGTGCCAGTCCAGGCAGACATGGCAGACCTTGCGGAAAAG
>JANMEX010000148.1:0-2092 GCA_031377485.1 Phyllobacteriaceae bacterium | reverse complement strand
TCACCACAAAGACGCCGCAGGAAATGGAGTGAACCCAGCACTTCGGCCAGGCGCTCGAGTTTCGCTTCGTATGGCGGATCGGGACTGACATTCTGCTGCGCCATGGTAGGCGAAGAAAAATGAAAAAGGCAAAACACAGCCAATGACAATTTCAAGCCATATGTGAGCTTTTCAAATATCACAAACAATTCCCCGCAACCGACATTGCCACATCACGCACCGATTGTGGCACAGCCAAGGCATCCATCTCTTCAAGCGAATACCAACCGGCAGTCAAGGCATCATCTCCGGCAACAAGATCACCTGTCACGGACACCGCAAGAAAGACGTGCAGCAAATAGCCACCTTTCACGCCATGAATCGTGACTTGTGTGAGCCCGGCCATGCCCCCTGCCGCAAGGCCTGTTTCTTCTGTCAATTCTCGACGGGCCGCTTCTTCCAGTGACTCGCCCTTTTCAACCTTCCCGCCGGGAAACGCATGCATCCCCTTCCCCGGATTCTTTGCGCGTTCCACCAACAAGAACCGGCCATTTTTATAGACAACCACAGACACAGCCAGCCGGAAACCGGTGGGCGTCATTAAGATTGCGGCATTGTCAGTCTCGTGGGACGTCATCAAACGTGCATATTATCTTTAAGTATTGCCGTGAAGCGTGCTAGCCGAAAACCGGAAGGAATTTGATACTTTGACTGCAATTTTCGGAAGAACCTATCCGCGCGGCATACGTATCCCAGCGCTCGATGTTGCGCGCGGGCTAGCGCTCATTGCCATGACGACATTCCACTTCTCGTGGGATCTGGAATTCTTCGGATATGCCGAGCCGGGCATGACATCGGCATTTGCCTGGAAATGGTACGCGCACGGCATTGCATTCACATTTTTGACTTTGGCCGGAATCAGCTTTGCTTTGGCGCATGGGAATGGAATTCGCCGCCATGCGTTTGTGCGCCGTCTGCTGCAAATAGGCGCGGCGGCGGCAGTCATAAGTCTTGCTACTTGGATTGCGACGCCGAACGCGTTTGTGTTCTTTGGAATACTGCATCAAATCGCACTCGCCTCGGTGATTGCGCTGCTTTTTGTACGGATGCCTGCATTCCTGATTTTGATCGCAGCAGCCGTATTCCTCGCGCTGCCAACGCTCTTTCGAAGTGCGGTCTTCGATGCCCCTCTTTTTTGGTGGACCGGACTTGCCGAGACCCTGCCTCGCTCAAATGATTATGTACCGGTTTTTCCGTGGACAGGCGCAGTTTTGCTGGGACTCTCGATTGGCAAATTCGTGCTCGATAGCGGCGCATCCACGAAACTTGGCGCCATTACAAACGCGGAACGTCAACCCGCGCACTTGCTGTCTTTCCTTGGTAGGCATTCGCTCGCCTATTACCTGATCCACCAACCGGTCTTGTTCGGATTGCTATACGTTACAAGCCATATCGCACCGCCAGACAGGTCAGCGGCCTATATGCAGGCCTGCGTTAAAAGTTGTGTGCCCACCAGCACTGAATTGTTTTGTCGAAGCTTTTGCGGCTGCGTGCAGCAAACGCTTGAATCCAAGGGTATTTTTGCGGAGGTTCTGGACGGTAAGCGCGACGTTGCAAGCGATCCGGAAATCCTCGAAACTGCCAGCCTATGCACGGCCAAGGCTGCGGGAGAATAAGCCATGACGCCCTACGACAAACGCCCGAATGTGTTTCCCTGGCCACCAGTGATTTATGCAATCGCGATATTTTCAGGGGCATTGTCCGGCTATGTTCTGCCATTGCCATGGCCGCAATCACCTTTCTCGGATTTCCTTTTTGGCATCGGCTTCATGCTGATTGCACTGGCGCTGCTGATTGATTTCAACGCCATGCGCATCATGCAGCGCCACAAGACGACGATCATGCCAAACAAGGCGGCTGCGCATCTGGTATCGAGCGGACCATTCGCCTTCTCGCGCAATCCGATTTATCTTGCCAACACGATGCTGACCATCGGCGCCGGACTGATGGCGGGCATAATCTGGTTCATTCCGCTGGCGCTCATTGCGGCGATTGTCACACAAAAACTGGCTATAGAGCGCGAGGAAGCGCATCTGTCGGCAAAATTTGGAAA
>JANMEX010000143.1:0-5024 GCA_031377485.1 Phyllobacteriaceae bacterium | reverse complement strand
ATCTTTGGGACCATGGATCACAGCATCGGCAACAACCATTTCAGTGTACAAAGGGGCATGCCGCGTCAGCTGACGGTGAAAATACCGACAATGTCTATCCGTCCAGTCCATCATGGGTGCGATGGAGAATATTTTAGTCTTGTGATTCAACAGTTCAGCAATCCAATACCGCGAGAAAGGCCGTCACTTGCGCGTGCCCAAAGCCTCGATTTACGTCTGCTTATACGCTTCTTGTTTGCCTGGTGCACACGTTTCGCTGTCTGTGTTTAGGCGTAGTACACAAAAATGACAGTGATCAGCAAGGAGCAATACGGATAACGACACGAACGGGCGCTTCTTTCGCAGCCCTCTTCGGAAGGCAAATGCCGCTTGCTGTTGGTCGGCAAATCCGGTTTCCGTCGCAATCTGCTCAATGTGTAGCGTTATGTTTTAAGCAGAAAGACTTGATTCTTTATGTGAAGGTCAATGACATGGCATGAATTTGCTTTCGTTAATGTACCGTCACTATGGACCAATCGATGGACACTTGCTTTATAAACAGCATTTATTTCGGCGGTGAAGGTCTATTTCCCTACCTTGCCCAGATATTGTCACACTAGAGAAAAACTATATTTATAAATAAATAATATGCTTAATTATATAATTTAAATAGATACTATTTTGCATTATATCTGAATTGCATTTTCAATTGAATATATCTAAAGTAAATATTCACAAATTGAAAAACTAAGATAGATAAATCTTGAGAATTTATATAAATAAGAATTATAAAATGTATTGAATTTTATTTGCCATAATTAATGAAATGCATTTAAAAGACTCACGATGTGTCGAATTACTTCATTTTGAGAAGTATCACTCATATCACTGCCAGATGGAAGACAAAGACCGTTTGCAAATAATTGCTCGTCAACTCCGGACCCATGGTAAATCGCCCCGGCGTATAACGGCTGCAAATGCATGGGCTTCCATAACGGACGAGATTCGATTTGGTGAGTAAGCAACATCAAACGAATATCTTCACGCGAAATCCCGACTATGGTTGGATCAATAACCATTGCAGTAAGCCAGCGCGTTGAATGCAGCCAGTCCGGCTCCGGCATGAAGCTGATGCCTGGACGCGTCAAGGCCAAACGATAACGCTCGAAAATCGCACGGCGACGGGAAACGCGTTCGTCCAAAACCTGCATTTGACCTATCCCGATCGCGGCACAAATGTTTGATAGCCTGTAATTATAGCCGTACGTCGAATGTTCGTAATGTGGTGCCGGATCTCTTGCCTGTGTGGAGAGAAACCGGGCTTGATCAGCCCACTCCTTGTGCCGGGTGACCAACATGCCCCCGCCCGATGTAGTGATTATCTTGTTACCGTTGAAAGACAGAACAGACGCATCACCGCCGGTGCCGGCTTTGCGACCATGACGGTAGTTTGCGCCCAAGCTCTCCGCCGAATCGACAATCAGCCGAATACCGTAGGAACGGGCAAGAGTCTCCAAAATGTCGAGATCAACGGATTGCCCATAAAGATCGGTAGGAACTATAGCTTTCGGCAAACCGCCGTTTTTCGCCGCTTTCGCCAATTCCTCAGCCAGAATTTCCGTATTCATCGTCCAGGTTGATGGGTCTAAGTCAAAAAACCGGGGACGCGCACCAAGATAATTGACCGGGAAAATCCCTCCAGCGAATGTCATCGACGAAATCCAGACTTCATCGCGCGGTCCGACTCCGGCAATGCGCAAAGCCAGATGAAGCGCCGCCGATCCGGAGGAGAGACCGACACAATGCAGATCGCCGCCCAGATATTCAGATACGGATGCCTCGAATGCATCAAGCTTCGGTCCAAGTGGAGCGATGAAGTTTGAATCAAAAGCTTCAGCCACCTCTACTCTTTCGCGTCCAGACATATGTGGGCGGGATAGATATATGCGCATCATTTTTCCATTCGCATCGGCCGTGCAGGATTGCCTACCACAGTTGTTCCCGCTGGAACGTCGCGCGTAACAACCGCGCCCATGCCAATTACAGCTTCCCTACCGATTCTGACACCTTGTCTGATGATTGCACCAGAGCCAATATAGACATGATCGTCCAATCGGACATTGCCATTGATTTTGGCACCCGGGGCGAGAGTAACAAAATTGCCGACCTCACAGTCATGTTCAACATAGGCATACAAGTTCGCATGAAAGCATCGTCCGATGCGGATATTAGATGTCAGCGTCACAAATGGTGACAGACATGCGCCAACTCCGATTGTAACCTCATCCATCACAACCACATTGGCGGCACGGGCTCCGATCAAGGGGACTTGCTCCTGGTCACAAAGCAAAGCAAGCTTTTCGCGGATTTTCGAATTGGCAATCGCAAGGCAAACGGCGCGTTTCTCTGCGGGCTTGGCAATAAATCCAGCCCAATCTACCACGATGTGCCCGTTCATCACTGCCCCGGCCAAGCCATCGTCTATAAATACCAAATTCACGGTCGGGTTTGCAGCGCGAACGAGCGGCAGGATGCTCCTGCCGCAGCCTGCTGCACCATAAACGCCTATCAATTTGGTCATTCGTGATTTCCGGTAAACTTTGGCATGGTCGCTTCACCCTCGGCAGAAATACCTTCACGCGCAAAGACTTTGGCAATTGTTAGCCAAATGATTTTAATATCCAGAAGCAAATTGTGATTGTCCACATACCACACATCAAGGCCGAATTTCTGGTCCCAGTTGATTGCATTTCGACCGTTAACTTGTGCCCAGCCGGTAATTCCCGGGCGAACCTCATGGCGCCGCGCCTGCTCAGGCGAGTAAAGTGGAAGATATTCCATCAAAAGCGGACGGGGTCCAACAAGACTCATATCGCCTTTCAGGATGTTCCAGAGTTCCGGAAGTTCATCAATGCTTGTCGCGCGAAGAAATCTGCCAAATGGTGTCAATCGTTGTATGTCCGGCAGGACTCTGCCTTGCGCATCAATGGCGTTGCGCATCGTTCGAAACTTCACCATCGTGAATGGTTTCCCATTAAGACCGGGCCGAATTTGCTGAAAAAGAACCGGCCACCCTAATTTGGCGGCAACCAGAATGGTAACAATCAAAAAGACCGGAGCCAGACAAAAGAGACCAAGTGCAGCCAAAACCAAATCAGCAAACCGTTTCATTCAATCATCCACGTGCTGTGCCAGGGCCGTAAATTACCCAATTAACCCATTTTTCTCCAAGCGCATCGCGATCGAAATTGGTTTTTGCCAGAAGCCGCGAATTTTCTGCGTTTTTCTCCAAAACGTCCGGGTTATCTGCAGCAACCTCCAACCCGTCGGCAAATGCCTTGGCATTGTCGGGGGCTACCACAAATCCACAATCGTTTTCCACGATCATGTTCGCCAACCAACCCGGATAATTGCTGATAACCGGAAGCCCTGCGGATAAATAATCGAAAAACTTGTTTGGTGATGTCCCGTTGTAAAACGCTGAAATGTTCTTCAGGCATTGAATTCCAATATTCGCTCGCTTCATCAGGCCGACAAGTTCTTTCTTTGGCAGGGAGTCGTGGAATACCACATTTGAAAGCCCGTCAAGAATTGCCCGGTTTTGAAGTTCAGCTTTTTGTTTGCCCTGCCCCACAAGCACGATTTTAATGTCCGTTCGGTTCCTGTCGCGAAGCACTTTGGCGGCATCAAGTACCGAATCCAGCCCATTGGCCACTCCGTGTGTCCCGGCAAAAAGGGCGATAAAATCGCCATCAGCGATCCCGTTCGGCGAATAGGGTTTCGCGTCTGGATCAGAAAAAAGCTTCAAATCGCATCCGTTGGGGACCGTCAATATCTTGCTCTCATCGATGCCCCTCTTTTTGATTCCGTCTAATATCCCAGGCGCTAACGCGATCAGACGGTGTGCAGATCGATAAAGCAGCCATTCTAGCGACGACATGGCGAACAAAACCACGGGATTGCGAATTACTCCCATAGCTCGTGGCAATTCGGGCCAAAGATCACGAACCTCGAAGACAAAAGTCCTGCGCCTAATCCAACGGAACAAAATCCCGGGTATGCCCGCCGTCAGTGGAGTCGTCGTTGCAAACAGGATGTCGGCATTTTCAGACAAAGCAATTCGCGATGCACCAATCGCAAATCGCAGGAACGTTCGGGTGCGTTTTAAAAAATTGTCGACGTTTGAATAGGCCAGATCAAACTCGATAACTTTTATTCCATCTACATGACCTGACCGTCGCCCGCCACTGAAGCTTCCGGAAAGGCCGGTATTGCCGCCGTTGTAAAACCCGCAAACCATGGTGACGTCGTGCCCGGCCTTGATCAGGCGTTTGGCCATTTCATAGGATCGCGTGCCACCAGCTCCGGATGGGGTCGTAAAATGTTGATGGACATACAGGACATGCATCTTAAAATTCACATCGCGTTTCTATGACACAAGAATCGCTAACCTCAATTTCCAATACCGGCAGAGCTGACTGCCGAAAATAATCGGATGATTCAAAGCCACCAACGAGTTCGAACCGCTTGATGGGCTGGTTGCAACCAATTTTCAGCCTAAGCTTCGGCCCGATAACCATATCATTTTCAATACGATATTTGGCGGGAGCCAAACGCCATCGCAGAACAGCCGTATCCCTGAAGCCACGAATTGAATCCTTCACATGCAGATAGGACCGTCCAAGCGAAACGGTTCTGAAATGCGAAGCCCCTTCTGCGTCAGTATATTCGGAACTTGCTTCTGCATGGTGCGCCGTATGGCCTTCCGGCACGCTCATTTTCGTCTTCAACCAATCGCCAAACAGAAAGCGCCCGAGTCTCGGCATTTGGTCGCGACCGTCAAACTGGACAGTGTTGTGTGAAGCAACACCGCTATAATAAGCAATATCTGCGGCGGCCGCGGCGTAACTCAATGTGCCGCCATCGCGCAGCAGATTATGCCCGTCTAACCACAAGTCAACATGGAGCGCGTCAGCATGGCTTGGCCGGAATCGAAAGCGCGGATAGCGCATAACAGCCAGCGCTTTGCCTATACGCAAAACATG
>JANMEX010000123.1:0-3541 GCA_031377485.1 Phyllobacteriaceae bacterium | reverse complement strand
CGCGTGACAAGGCCCGCCGCGAAGAGAGCTGGGTCAAGCTCGAAGAAAAATTCGCCAAGAGCGAACGCGTCGAAGGCACGATCTTCAACGTCGTCAAGGGTGGCTTCACCGTCGATCTCGACGGCGCAACGGCTTTCTTGCCGCGCAGCCAGGTCGACATTCGCCCGATCCGCGATGTCTCCCCGCTCATGCATGTTCTGCAGCCGTTTGAAATCCTCAAGATGGACAAGCGCCGCGGCAACATCGTCGTCTCGCGCCGTTCCGTTCTCGAAGAGTCCCGTGCAGAACAGCGCTCGGAAATCGTTCAGAATCTTGAAGAAGGCCAGATCGTTGACGGCACCGTCAAGAACATCACCGATTACGGCGCGTTCGTCGATCTCGGCGGCATTGACGGCCTCCTCCATGTCACCGACATGGCTTGGCGCCGCGTCAACCATCCGTCCGAACTTCTGACCATCGGTCAGCAGATCAAGGTGCAGATCATCCGCATCAACCAGGAAACCCATCGTATCTCGCTTGGCATGAAGCAGCTCGAGTCTGATCCGTGGTCCTCCATCGGTTCCAAGTATCCGCTCGGCGCGAAGATCACCGGCAAGGTGACCAACATCACCGATTACGGTGCATTTGTCGAAATCGAGCCGGGCATCGAAGGCCTGATCCACGTTTCGGAAATGTCCTGGACCAAGAAGAATGTCCATCCGGGCAAGATCCTGTCGACCTCGCAGGAAGTCGATGTGTTGGTTCTGGAAGTTGATCCGGTCAAGCGCCGCATCTCCCTTGGCCTCAAGCAGACCCTCGACAATCCTTGGGAAAGCTTTGCCAAGACACATCCGAACGGCACCGTCGTTGAAGGCGAAGTCAAGAACAAGACCGAATTCGGCCTGTTCATTGGCCTCGACGGCGACGTTGACGGCATGGTCCATCTGTCTGATCTCGACTGGAACCGTCCGGGCGAGCAGGCAATCGAGGACTTCCAGAAGGGCGAAATGGTCAAGGCGGTTGTTCTTGACGTTGACGTCGAGAAGGAACGCATCTCGCTCGGCATCAAGCAGCTGTCGAAAGACGCTGTGGGCGAAGCAGCCACGTCCGGCGAATTGCGCAAGAACGCCATCGTCACCTGTGAAGTCACAGCCATCACCGATGGCGGCATCGAAGTGCGTCTGGTCGATCAGGACCTCGCTTCCTTCATCCGTCGCGGCGACCTGTCGCGTGACCGTGACGAACAGCGTCCGGAACGCTTCCAGGTCGGTCAGAAGGTTGACGCCCGCGTCATCGCTTTCGACAAGAAGACCCGCAAGTTGCAGGTCTCGATCAAGGCGCTGGAAATCGCCGAAGAGAAGGAAGCAGTCGCCCAATACGGTTCGACCGATTCCGGTGCTTCGCTCGGCGACATCCTCGGCGCTGCGCTGAAGGCCAAGAAATAATCTGAACTGTTAAAGTTCGGAAGAATGAAACCCGCCGGAGCGATCCGGCGGGTTTTTTGTTGTCTGAATGCGCTTTGAGACTGTTGCCGGAACAATCAATCGCGCTACGCGTTTTGCAAGCATGTGGAACCCCTTGAAAGGAAATCCAATGTCCACCCGCTTGGCAATTGCCGCCGTGATTTACATGATGGTCAATGCAGTCGTGTTCGGGATCGGCGCAGTCACTGTACTTTCCGTCCCTTCGCTATCCGAAAACGCTCCGGTCTGGATTCCGGCTGTGGTGGTCACCTCTTTCATCCTCTCCGCCCCGATTGCATGGTTCATTGCGCCGCTTATGCGCAGCCGGGCTTACAAAGAGACACACTGACCGCCCTTCGCTGCCAGACTTAACCTATTCTGCAAGCAGGCGAGGTTAAATCCGCGCATTCCAGCGCCACACCCCGTTGGCGGTCTGGCCATTGTCAAACTTCGACAAATTGAAGTTGTGAAACAGACTGTGTGGTGCTGATTTTGCAATTTTAAATATGTGCCATTGCCGCACACCCTGTCCGGTGAGTTTGCGCTGACAATTGCATTTGATAAAAATCTCGCAATCGACAGCCCTGCTTTGATGAGGGAGATAGAGCCCGCCTGGCTGCGCCAAATCGCCCTTTGCCTCCGGCGCAATTTCAACTAAGAACATCTCAATTCTCCCGGAGACAAATCATGGCAAAAAGCGGCAACAACAAACTCGTCACCGTGTTCGGCGGGTCCGGCTTTCTCGGGCGGCATGTGGTGCGGGCGCTGGCCAAACGTGGCTATCGTATCCGTGTCGCGGTCCGCCGCCCTGATCTGGCCATTCATTTGCAGCCGCTTGGCGGTGTCGGGCAAATTCAGGCCGTACAGGCCAATTTGCGCTTCCGCTGGTCGGTGGACCGGGCTGTTGAAGGCGCGGACCATGTGGTCAACCTTGTTGGCATCCTGCACGAAAGCGGAGCGCAGAATTTTGACTCCGTGCAGGAATTTGGCGCTCGTGCCATTGCCGAAGCTGCCCGCGCGGCAAGGGCCGGACTGACCCATGTCTCGGCCATCGGCGCGGACAAGGAGTCCAAAAGTGACTATGCCCGCACCAAGGGTTTGGCCGAAGCTGCGGTTCTGGAAACGGTCAAGAGCGCGGTGATCCTGCGCCCGTCGATCATTTTCGGACCGGAAGATGGCTTCTTCAACAAATTTGCCGCTATGGCGCGCTATTCGCCGATGCTTCCACTGATCGGTGGCGGGAACACGAAATTCCAGCCAGTCTATGTCGGCGATGTGGCTGAAGCGATTGCCCGCTCGGTCGATGGCGATCTTGCAGGCGGCAAGGTCTATGAGCTTGGCGGTTCGGAAGTCCGGACGTTCAAGGAATTGATGCAGGAATTGCTGACTGTGGTTGAGCGCAAGCGTATTTTGTTGCCGATCCCGTTTTGGGCGGCGCGGATCCTTGGCTCTGCGGCCGGCGTGTTGCCGAGCCCGCAGTTGACGCGCGATCAGGTCACGCTGCTTGAGAGCGACAATGTGGTCTCCGACAAGGCAGTCAAGGACGGACGCACGCTGGAAGGCATCGCCATCACGCCGCGCACCATGGAAGCGATCTTGCCGTCCTACCTCTGGCGTTTCCGTGCCCGTGGCCAATATCCGGCAGCAAGCAGCTCTGCTTTTTAATCCATGATTGATCCGGCAAGTTTATTGTCGGCAAGCTTATTGTCACAAAGCCTGTTGCCCGAAACGATCAGCATTGGTGTTGCAGCACTTTTGATTGTTGCGAGCTTCTTCACATCTGCCGTGACCGCGAGCTTTGGCATCGGTGGCGGTGTGATGATGCTTGCGCTGATGGGGCTGTTTATCCCGGTTGCAGCGCTCATTCCGGTTCAGGGGCTGGTCCAATTCGGCTCCAACGCCGGTCGGACTTACGTGCAACGCGCGCATGTGAACCGGTCTTTTCTGAAGCCGTTTCTGGCGGGCTCGGTATTGGGGGCTGCAATCGGTGCGTTGACTGTCGTGCAGTTGCCGGACGCGCTGATGAAGGGTGTCCTGGGGACATTCATCCTGTTCATCACCTGGGGCAAGGTGCCAGGGATGACACGCTTGACCGGAAC
>JANMEX010000120.1:0-1944 GCA_031377485.1 Phyllobacteriaceae bacterium | reverse complement strand
CAGCGCATAGGCCGGTCCGGTCAGCCAGCGCTTCGAATGATCCGGATGTGCGTCCGGACCGGTGCAGATGGCGGCCGAGATGGCGGCAAGATTGGTGGTATGACCACCAAAAGGCGCAGACATGAGCGAAAAGAAGCCGGTGACGGAGATCAACTCGCCTGCAGGCGGGTGATAGTCGGCGGCGCGCAGAACGGCGAGACCGGCAAGGTTCTGGCTGGCCATGGTTACCAGATAGAGCGGCAAGGCAAGGCCAAGCGCCGCGCCGTAAGTGAAGTCCGGCGCGATCCAGACAGGAATTGTCACGGCAAAAGCAGGCGCGGATTGTGACAGGCCGAGGAAGGCAGCCAAGGCGACGCCGCCAATCAGGACACCCAGAACGGCAAGCGCCGGGTTCCACAGGCGCAACAGGAAAAATAAGGCGACCAGTGGCAGGACGAGCAACGGATCAGCGCCGGCGGATTTTGCTGCGGCGATGACGAAGCTGGAGAGTATGCCTGCCAGCATGCCGGACGAAACTGATACCGGAATGCGCGAGACAAGGCGCATCAGCGGCGAGAACAGGCCGGTGGCTATCAGCGCCAGCGCAGTGAGAATGAACGCACCGACTGCGGCATGGATGTCAAAGCCGGTGGAAGCGGCGATCAGCGCCGCGCCGGGCGTTGACCATGCGGTGACAATCGGCATCCTGTGCCGCCATGACAGGATTGCGGTTTCTGCAACCATGGCAAGGCAGATTGTGGTGACCCATGAAGCGATCTGCTCCGGGTTTGCACCAACCGCAACGGCGGCAGAGACAACCAGCGCAATGGTACCGCCAAAGCCGACGATGGCGGCAACAAGGGCGGAGGCGATAACGGAGGCGCGCATGTCAGTTGGCTTTCACGGATTTGAGCATGCCGAGAATGGTCTTTTCCAGAAGCGCCAGATCCTTTGGCCGCGACAGGCGATGATCGCCGTCTGGTATCAGCGTCAGCGTCACGCATTCGGCTGGCAGATGTGTAACCAGTTTCAGCGCATGGGCAAACGGCACATCCTCGTCCTTCTGCCCTTGCAGGATGTGAACCGGGCAATGCGTATGGATGATGCCGTCAAGAACACGATTATTGCGGCCATCATCGAGAAACGCTTGCGACCAGCGGTTTGGCTCAGGCAGATATTCAGACTTTTCCTCGAACCAACCCTTCGTGGCCAAATCGCTCCGTTCCGCGCCGGTCAATTTCGGCTCGATCAGGTCCATGGCGAAATCGGGTGCGGGCGCGATGAGTACAATACCCTTGATGCGATCGCCTTCGCCGGCCTTTTGCAGTTCGGCCAAAAGACGCAGCGTGATCCATGCGCCCATTGAGGAGCCGACAAGGATGCATTCTTTCGATGCGGCGTGGCGGAACATGGCAAGGGATTGGGCACACCATTTGGTAATGGTGCCTTCGCTCCAGTGGCCGCTAGAAAGTCCGTGGCCTGAATAATCAAACCGCAAAAACGGAAAGCCTTCACGCGCGGCAACGCCATCGAGGTATTCGGCCTTTGAACCATGCATGTCCGAGCGCCAGCCGCCAAGCCAGATGACACCTGGACCCGTTCCTGCGCGCGTTAGATAGGCAAGTTTGTTTCCTTCGACTTCAAGGTGGAGGGGCAGTTGATCAGTCATGGGTGCGGGCTGCTTTCCGGTGTTGGTCTGCTTTTGCCACGCCGCAAGGGGCTTGCAAAGGCCATTGCGACAGTTTTGGACCCGGAAATTGCCATCCAAAGCGCATCAGGTCTTGACATCGCCGCCTTCCCGCGCACATTGCGGCCAACAACAATATCAGGAGTTCACGCCCATTCGTCGTCCCTTCAGAGCACCACCCGCCGCCGTCAAGGATGGCCCGAAATCCAACCGCGAAATTCGCGTTCCCAAAATCCAGTTGATTGACGCCGAAGGCAAAAATGTGGGTGTGGTAAACA
>JANMEX010000118.1:0-3285 GCA_031377485.1 Phyllobacteriaceae bacterium | reverse complement strand
ATTCGTAATTCCAAATAAAAGTAATTCCAGAATCCAAATTATTTCACAATTATAATTCGAATGAGCCTTTGCAGCCCATTAAAAAATACCTGCTCTCACCTCTCAAAGGGCGGCACCATGTGAATTTAAAACGATATGCTTTCATTAGGTGCAATCCTTTGTGCAAATTAACATTTGATAACACCATGTGTACAGCACTCAAGACCTTTTTGACACGCCACAGTAACTTAGTCTATGATGTTTTAACTAAATAAGTACGCATAATAATATATTACTAACCAGAGTGGCATAAACTTCTCCATCACTGTCAGAAGCGACACCCCCGGGACAGTACAGTTCGAACCAGCCATCTTTGCCCTCTCTGATCGATAATACGCAGGAATGGACGTCACATCTCCGGTCATCCCCGATGTTGCTCAGGACCGGTTTCATGTGTCCCTTCGCCATGATGGACCGTTGTTTCTTGTTCTTCTTGCTGGCATCCTTGGACATTTTATTGGCCTATCAGTTTGTTGAAACTGAACGGCTTTTGATCTGACTTTTCGTCACAATCAAGAAAAAATTAGTAATCGACTAAATATGTCAATAACTTAGCCGACTTATTTAAATCGTTGCTCGGGGCAAATATCGAACAATCGTTTTACACCATATTTGCGTTTAATGATTTCTTCGAAGCCATAAGAACCGGTACCTGGTGCATTCAAATCTTTGACAACGGGATGGCATTTTCTCTAAAATTGCATCACAAGAGTCTACTTTCTGCTAAATTTTCACAACGCATGTTTCTGGGAAACATGAATGTCTTCAAAGGCGGAAAGTGAAACATAACCTAATTGCGAAAAGCGTTCATTCGCAGCGCCTTTGAGGAATGACCTAAATGGGGCCGGAAGCGGAACGACGGCTCAGAAGGCCGGACCAAAACTAGCTGACGCGATTCGCTCCAAACCACAGGCGCCGCGCTAGGCAAATTCGTCACTTGCCTAGCGACAGCGACAGCCAAATGCCAAACGAAGCAGCGAGCTCGGTTGGCACTGCATTACCAAGCTGTCGCATACTTTCGCTCCAGGTGCTTGGGAAGTCAAAGCTGTCGGGAAATCCTTGAAGTCGCGCGGCCTCGCGGATCGTGAAGTAGCGCACGCTGCCGTCGTCGCTGCGGAGCATGTTTTCTCCACCCGGGACGCCGTGGGTGCCGGCCTTCAGGGTCTTGGCAGGCATGTCGAGGGAACTGCCGGTGTGCCCGGCATAGGCGCGCGCTCCAGCACGGAGTACGTGTCCGCCGACATTGTTCGGCTCGCCCAAGCCATTGATCGCGTCCCGAACGGTACGCCACAGCTTCGTCGCCGGAGCGACGCCCTGCTGCCGGAGTCGCTTGACCAGCAATTTGTCTGCAGTTTGCAGTTGGCCGTCGGTGGGTGAGGCCTCGAGGCCGTGCTTTCGCCAGTATTCGAGCGACACCCATTGGTCCCAAAGAAGTCTTTCCCGTGAATGGGATGGCGCCGGAAACCTCGATATCGGTCCGAAAGCCTCAGCTATGCCGGCGACAAAAACGCGGTGCCGCTGTTGTTCCGCTCCGTAGTCCGCAGCGTTCACCTTGATGTAAGCGACATTGTATCCGCCACCGGCGTTGGCCAACGCGACCGTGATGTTTCTGAAATAGGTGGCAAAATTCTCACGAAGAAGCCCGCGAACGTTCTCGAATAGAAAGCCATCTGGCCTGATGACGCCTACTGCCCGGATCGCCTCGGGCCACATATCACGGCTATCTTTGCTGCCTCGATGCCGACCGCCAATCGAGAACGGCTGGCAAGGAGGTCCGCCGGCGACGCACTGATGCTGGCGGCCATCAGCGTCTGCGGCCTTGGATATGCGGAAGGCGCGCAGCTTTCCCGAAAGCTCGGCGGCTGGCAGGTCATCTCATGGGCGCTGGTCCTGTCGCTGCCGGTCATGGCGCTCCTGATGGCGGCCACGCTGCCTTCCTCCTTTGCTGGCGTCGGCTGGCCAGCGTGGACCGGCCTCGCCTATGTCTCCGTCTTCAGCATGCTGATCGGCTTCATCTTCTGGTACCGGGCTTGGCGCAGGGCGGCATTGCGGGCGTCGGGCAATTGCAATTGCTGCAGCCGTTTTTCGGACTGATGCTGTCGGCGGCGCTGCTGCGCAAGACTGTCGGATGGCAGATGATCGCGGTGACCGGGGCGGTGGTGTTATGCGTGGCGGCGGCGAAGAAGTTCGCCAAGCGTGAATAGGCTCGCACCTGTCTGCCCGAAACAGAGTCGAAGCAAGACGAAGCGTCACGTCCAAAACGGCTCCGCGCGCCTGAACGCCTTCCATGATTTCCGCAGCTTCTCGTCCGCTGTCTGGGCGCTGTGCGCGTTCCAGCCAAGGATGAATCCTGACGCTGTTTCAAAGCCCGTTCCTTGACCCGTCCCATGGCTTGCCGCGAGTTCGCCGAGGAGCCGTCTTGCCGTCACAACATCATTGTGGGCGCCAAGCTGGTCCTGCAGTTCACTGACGCAGCCCAGATAAGTTGCTTTCATCCGGCGGCGCCCAAACAGATCCCTGAAGAACTCGCCAGCATATCTGAGATTTTTCAGCGTAATGCGCAATTCGTGGCGCGCCGCGTCCGGAATATCGGGGAGCGCTGCGCCCCGCTTGAGGGCGCGGGAGTGCAGCCTTTCCAATGTGCCGGCGGCAAATTCTTTGGCTGGCTTTGTGAGCTGTCTCAGTTCCTCATCGGAAAGGGCGTTGCGCCACGCCTGACGCGCCAAGAAGCTCTGCGCCTTCAGCACAAAGAGGGTCGTCTCCCGCTCCTCGATCAAGACGCGTGCGCCGGCAAGCTCCCCCATGCGCTGACTCTCCAGCGCCGTGAGAAGCAGCTCGCAGCCGTCAGGCCGGTCGGCGCACAGCAGCGGGCCTTGTTCCGCCGCTTGCCGAAACGCATCGCATTCGCGGGCAGGTCCAAGGGCTGTGGCGATGCGCTTGGCCTCAATGCGCAATGCTTCAAATTCAGGACAAGGCAGCGCCCGCTTGAACATGGCCAGCCCGCTGCGCATCCGGCGCAACGCTACGCGCATCTGGTGAATGGACTCCGGACGCCCGGATTCTCTTAGCGCCGCCCAATTGGATACGAACTGGACCAATGTGCTTGAAATGACCGCCATCAGCGCCCTGTCAAGCGTTGCATCTGAACTGAACGGGATCGGTTTTGCGTTGACAGGCGCCGCATTCTCCTTCCCGCAGGCGCGGAAGCCCTTCTCGGCTTTGCTGACAAAATCGGCAGGGCCTTTT
>JANMEX010000114.1:0-2775 GCA_031377485.1 Phyllobacteriaceae bacterium | reverse complement strand
TCTTGCGGCGTTGGCTTGGGGTAGGGCACGTCGAGCGTGTTTGCACCCAACCGGGCGGCGGCGAGCTGGCCGTAAAAATTCGTGCCAAAATGCGCCGCACGGCGGTAAGCGTCGGTGCCGTCCAATCCCGCAGCCTCTTTGGCGCGGCCAAGCCAGTAATATCCCCGCGATGCGGATTGCGGTTTGGAAGAAAATTCGAGCAACTTGGAAAAATGCACGGCTGCCGATTTTGGATCGTCAAGTGCGCGCAGTGCAATCCACCCGGCATGAAACTCTGCCTCCGCAGCGGCGGCTGGTGATTCTGCGGCGTGCATCTGCGCGGTTTTGTAAGCAAGTTTGGCGTCGCCAACATCCAGGAGCCCGCGCGCGATAATGCGCCGCTCGGTCCACCATGCATCCGGATCGATCAAGCTGTCCTTGTCTTTCGGCGCCGCAGCCATGATCGCGGCGGCATCTTTCCAGTTTTCGGTCTTGCGAAGATACATTGCCTTGGCAAACAGGAAGCCGGCGCTTTTTTGCTGGGCAGCCGGCACAGATTTGAGCAACTCGAGTGTTTTGCCATCCTTGCGCAGCGCCGCTGACCAGGCTTTGAATAGCGGCAGCGCTCCGGCGAGGGTGGCCACACGCCCAGCAGAGGCCGCGCGATCCTCGTAAAGCATGTTTGCCATGCGCGTGTAGTGATCATCGCGCGTCAGCACCGTGGCAAATTCGGACTGGATGAGCTTTTCATCCACCGCATCCATCTTTGCGGTGCGCCAAAGCGGCGCAAGGATGGCGCGCGCAGCTTTCGGCTTGCCGGTTTCGACAAGCGCGCGCGCAAGAATGGCAGCGCCAAGCGGTGTCTGCGGCGCGGTTTCACCAAAGGCCGCAATGACGTCCGCCGGAGCAGGGCTTTCTCGGAAAAGCGCCTTTTCCGAATTTTTGCGCAAGGCAATCAGCCCAGGCCAGCCGGGCAGATCGGTGGCCGCTTCGGCAATTTCAGTGGATGGCACGGATTTGTCACCGGAGAGCGCGATCGCCCATTGCAGGATATGGCGGTCGAGTGTGCCTTTTAGCATGCTGTCGCGGATTGTGCGGGCAGTCTTCAGATCATCAGTCTTCAACGCGTCAAGGCCGGATTGCAAACCACTTTGCAAAACACCGGGGCTGGGTGCGACCGGTATTGCGGCAGTCACAGACACGTCCGTCCCGGCCGCCAAAACCGCAAGTGGCGCGGACGATCCAATAAAGCTTGCCGCAAAGGCGATCGTTATGAAACGCTTGGACATGGCCGTTACCTGCAAAATGCGCCTAAACTCCCAAGCTACCGCGAACGCATGAAAGCAAGGTTAAACAAAGTGTTACCGTGATTGTTCAAATGCATAATGTCGTTCATCAGACAGACTTGCTCCCCGAACGCGGCAAGACTATGGTGCGCCGCCTTACAACAGGCGGTTTGGCCAAACAGGCCGTAATTCGTGCCAATATTTGACACCAGGAGTCGACTGAAATGCTGAAGGGTTCCATCACTGCGCTTGTGACGCCGTTTGACCGCGACGGGCGCTTCGATGAGAAATCGTTCCGGTCGTTTGTCGAATGGCAGATCACTGAGGGCACTCACGGTTTGGTTCCGGTGGGCACCACGGGTGAATCGCCCACGCTTTCGCATGATGAGCACAAGCAAGTTGTTTCAACCTGCATCGAAGTCGCGGCAAAGCGCGTTCCGGTCATTGCCGGCGCGGGTTCCAACAACACCGAAGAGGCAATTGATCTGGCCCGCTATGCGCAAAAGGCAGGCGCGGATGCGATCCTCGTGGTCACGCCTTATTATAACAAGCCGAACCAGCGCGGCCTCTATGCTCACTATTCGGCGATAGCCAAAGCGGTCACCGTGCCGATTGTCATTTACAATATTCCGGGTCGCTCGATCATCGACATGACGCCGGAAACGATGGGCCAACTGGTCCATGATTTCAAGCACATCATCGCGGTCAAGGATGCGACCGGCAAGGTCGAGCGCGTTTCCGATCAGCGCATCACCTGCGGCCATGATTTCATCCAACTGTCGGGCGAAGACGCCTCGGCTCTTGGCTTCAACGCTCACGGCGGCGTAGGCTGCATTTCCGTCACGTCCAACGTCGCGCCGCGTTTGGTTTCTGAATTCCAGACCGCGATGCTTGCCGGTGACTGGAAAAAGGCGCTCGCCTATCAGGACAAACTCATGCCGCTGCACAAGGCCATGTTCATCGAGCCGAATCCAAGCGGACCGAAATATGCGCTGTCTAAGCTTGGCAGGCTCGAAAACGTGCTGCGCTCGCCGCTGGTGACTGTTGAACAGTCAACCGCCGACAAGATTGACGCTGCCATGAAGCATGCGGGTCTGATAAACTAGCGCAATGGTAAAAGCTCCCGTCACACGAAAATACGCCGCGGAAAACCGCAAGGCGCGTTTCAACTATGAAATCACCGATACGGTCGAGGCAGGTATTGTGCTGACCGGAACCGAGATCAAGGCCCTGCGCCTTGGCAAGGCCAACATCGCTGACAGCTACGCCAGCCATGAAGATGGCGGGCTGTGGATGATTAACAGCTATATTCCGGAATATCTGCAGGCCAACCGCTTCAACCACGAACCGCGCCGCCGCCGCAAACTCTTGCTCCACGCCAAGGAAATCGCCAAACTCGCCCAATCCACCGAGCGCGAAGGCATGACGATCATTCCGCTTGATATCCACTACAACGACAAGGGTATGGCCAAAGTGTCGCTCGGCGTCGCCAAGGGCAAGAAACTCCACG
>JANMEX010000438.1:0-7653 GCA_031377485.1 Phyllobacteriaceae bacterium | reverse complement strand
ATAATTCCTTCGCCAAGCGGTCCGTAACCCAATTTTTCGATGTGGTAAGACGGCTTTTCCAACGTGTAAGGCTCGCCGTCTCCGTAAGTGCCGCTGATTTCTTCGCGGGTGATTTTGGTGATACCTTCGGGCGCAATGCCGGGATTTGCATGTTCGGACAATTGGTCGCCGTAAACCGGATGCGGTGATGCGCCATTCGGCGAGGCGGCATCGGGAATACTCAAACGGATGAGCATCGAATCCATGGTTTCCGCGTCGGTCAAAGGCGGGCGCCCGCGGCCGTCCTGCGTGTGGCATCCGTCGCAGGAGACCCGATTGAACAGAGGGCCAAGGCCGTCAAAGCTTTTCACCGAAGCGGGAGCAATTACCCAATTGGTATTGAACAGCCGGTTGCCGAAGAAAAACGCCCGCTGATGCTCCTGCCGGATGTTGGCGGCAGGAAAGGTGAACGCAGTCTGTCCTTCCAGCGCCCGCGTGGTTTGCCCGCCGAGCGCCGGAGTCATTGGCGGGGCTATGTCTGTTGCCTGTGCAGGCTCATGCGATGTCCAGACCGCGGCGGCAGTAATTGCCGCCGCCACGAAAAGCCCAAGACGAAAGTTTGTTTTGCGGTTCACGATCAACTTGCCGGTATGAGCACCAGAACGCCAAGCTTGGCGCCTGCTTCGGTCAGGCCTTTGCCAAGTGCCTGGAGAGCGACGACGGCATCTTCTGCCGCCTTGCGTTCCGGGCTTGAAGGATCAGCAGCCAGCACCTTGTCCCAAGGGTCGCCAAGAGCGGCAATTTTGGTCTGCGCATCTGCCAGCAAGGCATCGACATTGTCGGCTGTCGGCTTGTCTATCGAGCGTACAAGTTCGTCGAAACCCTTGCGCTCTTTTCCTGCGCCATCACCTGTCCATACCGCTTTGATCCCGGCCAGATCGTAGACGAAGTCCTGATGGGTCGTGTCGGAAAAGCAGGAATGCTCGTCTTCCTGATCGCCGGAATCCAACGCGACGGCTAGGCGGGCAGACATGAATTCAAAGCCTGCCAGAATGGCCATGCCGTTCATCACGCGGCCGATGGCCTCGCGCGGGGCAAGCGCCTTGAATTTTGCGGCGTAGCCGTCTTCTTCCATCCACTCATCACGAAGGCTCGAGACATCGCGGTCAAGCTGTTCAGCGACAAGACCGAGATAGGTTCGACGACGATCATTTGCGGGCGTGCCTGCAACAAAATCCGAAACGGGTCGATTGCCCGGGCCATCAACGGAAAGGTCTTGGCCCCACAACAGAAATTCAATTGCATGCCAGCCGGTTGTGACGTCTGCTTCATCATTGACCTGATTGGCTTTGATGATCATGTCGATGGTCAGCGGGTCGGTGGACGCGTTGATGATGCCCGCTTTTGCGTCGCCTACGACATAATCGATCGCCGCTTCATTCATCGGCCAGGCATTGATCTGGCCTTCGACATCTTCAATGGGGCCATCATAGAACCGGTATGCTTCGGTCACGAGGTAGGCCGGTCGCGCCTCCACCCACGCCTTGCGGGCAGCGGCAAGTTTGGAATCAGTCGGGTCTGTGATCAGCGCGTCAATTGCGTCTTTGAGAGCGCCGGTGCCTTGCGCGGACTTGGCATAGCTGTTTCGCACAAGTTCAATGTACGCATCAATTTGCGGCGTTGCATCATATTTGAACGCTTCTGGGTCTGTTGAGTTGAGCGCATAACTTGTGACCAGGTTTGCACCGCCACCTTCGCCGCCCTCGCCTCCTTCCGCTTCCTGCGCATAGGCAGGTGAAGCGCTGAAGAACGCCGATGCAATTTGATTGTCTGGATTTGTATTGAATGCGGAGCCGAGCAGCACAGCGCTGCCCACTCCAAGCCATAGCTTGGTCTTCATGTTTTCCCTCTCAATCGCGGTTCAAGGCCGTGACGAAGTTTTTCAATAATCTGTTCTGCACGATGATGGCAAGTGATAATTGCAGTTTTGAATCATTCTAATCCATTGATTACATTGGAATATTTCCAAATTCAGTAAGGCGGCGGACTTGTCTTGGCTGCGTAATAAAGACTAAGAGATATGCTCCAGAAACGTGCAGGCCTTGAACCTGCGCTGCAAACGGAGATGAAAATGCAGATGTTGATTGCCGGTGTTTTGTCATCGGATGATCTGATGCAAGTGCGCCAAGCCTTTGAAAAAGCGCAGTTTGTTGACGGGCGTGAAACGGCCGGATGGGCGGCCAAAACGGTCAAGAACAACATGCAGGCGCGGGCGGGCGATCCTGCGCTGGATAATGTTCGCGCATTGGTGGCCGCGCGGTTGAAGGCCAACGCATTGTTCCAGATGGCAGCCCGGCCGAAGGCTGTGACACCGCTTTTGTTTGCGCAGTACCGCGACACAATGACTTACGGCTCGCATGTCGATGATGCCTTGATGCAGGGCATCCGCACGGATTTGTCATTCACGCTGTTTCTCGACGAGCCGGAAACCTATGACGGCGGTGAGTTGGTCATAGAATCGAGTGCGGGTGAGAACCCGGTGAAAGGCCCCGCAGGCTCAGTTTTTCTTTATCCTTCGACCACTTTGCACCGGGTGGATGCGGTGACGTCCGGCACGCGGCGAGTGGCTGTGGGTTGGCTGCAAAGCCACGTGCGCAACGCAGACCAGCGCGAAATCCTGTTTGACCTTGACGCTGCCCGACGGGCGATTTTCGCCGCATCCGGAAAGACTGCAGAATTTGACCAAGTTTCGAAGAGCGTGGCTAACCTTCTGCGCATGTGGGCCGACTAGTCAGTTCCCGACCCTAATTGATCGGACCGAAATCCGGGCCTTTTTCACGCAGTGGCGGAAGCGTCTGGAACAGGTTGTCGATGTCTTGTTCGCTCGTGCCTTCGGGCAAAAGTGTTGACCAGACACGAAATGACGTCAGTTCATAGTTGCCGAAGGATGTGATCATGGCGACGTCCGATGCGTCATTGCCGCGCACCATCAGGATGCGGCCTATTCTTGGCGTGTTGTAGCGCGCATCGACTGTGTGCCACTTTCCGCTCAGAAACACTTCAAACCATGCGCAGAAATCATCAAATCCGGCATCGGCAACTCCGATATCGGGCAGGTATCCGCTGGCATAGCGCGCCGGGATGTTCATGGCGCGGCAAAGACTCAAGCCAAGATGGGCAAAATCACGGCACACGCCGGTCTTTTCACCGAAGACATTGGAAGCGGTCTTGTCGTGGCGGCCAAATTTATAGCCGAAGGTGACGTAACCATGAACAAAATTGCTGATCGCTTTGACGCGGTCCCAGCCTTCTGGAACGTTTCCGAACTGTTTCCACGCAAAATCCACCAGCTTGTCGGAATCGCAATACCGGCTTGCGGTGAGGAAATTCAGTGTTTCGCTGGGCAAGTCTTCAATGCGGTGCTGTGTTGCGCCGTAGGGGACATAATCCGGAAGGCCGTCGATCTCGACAACGCTGTCTGACCAGAATGTGGTAAACCCTGGTCCGGCGACAGCGCGCGAGATCCGGTTTCCAAAACCATCGATATATTCGGTTACAGGTTCGTATCCGGATGAGCGGACCCTGTCAGACCCGATAATCCTGCCGCCAAATTCCGGATGTGTGGACAAAGCCATCAGCATCGGCACCGGGGCTTGGCATGCAACGATTATTTCAAAGCCTATGCGGATCAACATGAGTGTGCGCTTTGCTTTCCGGGCGTTTGCCCTACTGTGTCAACTTGTTCGGGATGCGATCTCCCAACGCCCGGATTGCGGAAAGGTTCCCGATGGCTGCCTTGATTTCGATTTCGCATGTTACACGCTATCGTTATGACCGTCCGGTCGAATTCGGGCGGCACCGTTTGTTGGTCAGACCGCGCGATGGGCATGACTTGCGCGTTCTGGAGGCCCATTTGAGTATCATGCCTGAGGCGACGCTGCATTGGCAATTTGACACATTCGGAAATTCGGTTGCGCACGCGACATTTCATGCTCCTTCGGATTTACTGGAAATCCGCAGTGATCTTTTGATCAAACGCTATACGCGAGGTCAGGGGTTTGTGTCGAGCGACCGCGAATTGCAGCTGGTTCCTGTTGCCTATACCGCTGACAACCGCATTGATCTGGGACCGTATATTCCGATGGAATTTCCGGGTGAACAAGCTGATCTGGCAGCATGGCTGAATGTGGCGTTCGTCAACCGGCCAACTGACGTCTCCAGATTTCTCAGCGCCCTGAGCGCAACAATCCATGCGGCATTTTCCTATTCCCGGCGCGAAGAGCGTGGAACGCAAAGCGCGATGACGACGGTCAACAAGAAATCCGGAACCTGCCGGGACTTTGCCTTCCTGTTCATGGAATGCGCCCGGCTGTTCGGCTTTGCTGCAAGGTTTGTCACCGGCTATCTGCATGTGCATGAAGATGGTGATAATCTCTTGGAAGGTGGTGGATCAACCCATGCGTGGGCTGATGTCTATGTGCCGGGCGAGGGGTGGGTTGAATTTGATCCAACGAATTTGATCGAGGCCAGTCAGGCACTGATCCGCATTGCAGTGACGCGCACGCCCGAACAGGCGACGCCGATCAGCGGAACCTACAGGGGCTCTGGCGTTTTTCTGGACCTTTCGGTTGATGTTTCCGTGAAAGAAATCTTGGAGGAAGACAACGCGATTTAGGGTTTTTCAGATCAGCCAGCGATGTCTATCACGCCGCAGTCGCCGGTCTCGGAGCCAAAGGCGATCCGGAAGCCGCCCGCGTCCCAATTCATGCTTGTCAATGCACCTTTGCCGCCGCGCCGCAGCAAGACTTCTTTTTGATCACCAAAGCGGCAGGCCAGGATCATGCCATCGTCGTAGCCGACTGCAACGACTTCTTCGGCCGGGTGGCAGGCGACAGCGGTGACTTTCATGTTGGCGCGTGTGCCAAGTTCAAGCGGAGCCTTTCCCATCGGGCCATCCTTGTAATGGAATGGCCATACGATGGCAGCTTCGGCGCCGGATGTGGCCAGATATCGGCCCTTGGCCGACCAGGACCAGCTTTTGATCTTGGCTGGGTAGCCCGACATGCGCATGTGTTTGTTGTCTTCGAGCCGCCAGCCATGCAGCGCATTTTCCTGCATGGTGGTGACGACATAGCGGCCGTCCGGCGAGAAACAGACGCCGTGGTGCGCGCCTTTCCACTCCAGTTCGACCGGCTTGGCGGTCGTGCCGGGGAAGGTCAGCGTCACGCCATTGTAGCGGGCAGCGGCGAGGCGAGTGCCTTTGGGGGCGAGCGCGACGCCTTCAATGCTGCGCTCGTTGACCTGCTCCACGCTTTTGCCGGCACTGTCGAGGTAGAATGCGGTTTTGCCTGAGGCGAAGGCGAGGGAATTGTTCGGGCCGGCGGCGACCGACGTGATCCATTTGCGCGGGATCGATCCGACGTCTTTCGTTTCGCCGGAGGCATTGGTGGCAATGACCTTGCCGTCCTCGCCGCCGGTCACAAGCAAACGGCGGTCAAGCGTCTCGGTCGCGCAGAGCAAACCTTGATGGGCAGGCGTTTCCTTCAGCGCGCCGTCGAGACAAAATATAGAACCTCCAGCGTCAGCAAAGACAGGGACGTTGGAAAGGAAACCGGCGTGGATGCAGTGACCGGGTAAGTCCGCGTTGGCAATTGTCGGCATGTTGGATCAGGCCGCCTTGCAGGCGTCGAAACCGGCTTGCAAATCGGCTTGCTTGAGTTTGCGGCCGATGAAAACGAGGCGGCTTTCATGCTTTTCGCCGTCTTTCCACGGGCGCTGGTGATCGCCTTCGACGATCATATGGACGCCTTGAACCACGTACCGGTCAGCATCACCCTTGAAGGCGATGATGCCTTTGAGGCGCAGGATGTCGGGTCCTTGGGTCTGTGTGAGCTTGTCAATCCAAGGGAAGAATTTTTCCGGCTCCATCTCGCCGCCGCGCAGCGATACGGAGGTGACGGTCACATCATGGATCGGCGAGGTTGGCGAATGGTGGTGGTGGTCGTGGTCGTGATGATGGTGATCATGATCGTGATGATCGTGGGCATGATGGTCATGATGGTCATGATCATGATGGTCATGGCCGCAGTTTTCGTCGTGCACATGGTCATGGTCATGATCGTGGTCGTGCGCGTCGAGGAAATGCGGGTCGTCTTCGAGCACACGCTTCAGGTCGAAAGCGCCGCGGTCGAGCACTTTATCCAAGTCTATGTCTGAACGGTTGGTGCGATAAATCTGTGCGGTCGGATTGATGGCACGCACCGTTGCTTCGATGTCGCGCAGCTCTTCCCTGGTGACAAGGTCTGTCTTGTTGACAAGGACGACGTCGGCAAAGGCAATCTGATCTTCAGCCTCGCGAGAATCCTTCAGGCGCAGCGGCAGATGCTTGGCGTCAACGAGTGCGATAACGGCATCGAGACGAGTCTTGGCCTTGACGTCATCATCCATGAAAAATGTCTGGGCTACGGGAACCGGGTCGGCAAGGCCGGTGGTCTCGACGATGATGCCGTCAAAACGTCCAGGCCGGCGCATCAGGCCTTCGACGACGCGGATCAGGTCACCGCGCACGGTGCAGCAGACACAGCCATTGTTCATCTCATAGATTTCCTCGTCGGACTCGACGATGAGATCATTGTCGATGCCAATCTCGCCGAACTCGTTGACAATGACGGCGTATTTCTTGCCGTGGGCTTCCGTCAGGATACGGTTGAGAAGCGTTGTTTTGCCTGCGCCAAGATAGCCGGTGAGAACGGTAACGGGGGTGGGCACGAATTCGGACATGGAAAGCCTCGTGGAAAGTCGCTGGGATTTTGAGGGGTATATAGGCGGTTGGGTTGGAGATTGCACGGGGGGAAAGTGAACAAGTGTGTTCGATTTCGCGCTAGCTTCTTGTGGATTTAACGGGCGCTTCCTCGGCCATGCGATCAGCGGGGGAGAGGAAGACGCAACTTCACCCCCGGTCAAACCGCGTCACGTCAAACGCTGCCACATCCTCCAGCAATTCCACAAACCCTGTGGCGGCCCGTGCGACCATGGCTTTGCCGTTGACGATGTCGGCTTGTCTGGCGTTGCCGGTGACGCCGTGGGGGTTTAGGTCTGTAGCCATCCAGCCGAAGGCGTGGGGGCCGTAGGCGCGCAAATGTTTGGCGGTTTGGGCGAGTTCGTATTGCAGCGACGGGAAGGAGCGCAGTTCTTTCATGTTCACCAAATCCGGTCGTAAGGCGAGCATGACCGAGGTTTCGATTTCGCCACCGTGAATGCCATAGGCTTTCTCGTTTTCGCTGATGGTGCCAGCGGGATAGCCGAACCTTGTCCACGACGTTGATACGGCCAACATTTTGCGTCGCGCGCGCAGTTCCGTGGCGACGATAGTCATCAGCGGTGAATTGCCGCCATGGGCATTGAGCATGACAAACTTGCGGATGCCCTTGTCGGCGAGGCTCTCGCCAATGTGGATCCAGCGCTTGATGGCTTCGTCCCATGACAAGGTTTCGCAATCGGGGCGGTTGGAATGCTCGATTGAATAGGTCACGGTTTCGGCCGGAAGGAAGGTGACCGGCATGGTGAGCGGTGCACGGGAAATGATGGCCTCGACCACGCCTTCGACGATGATGGTGTCGGTTTGCGGTGGCAGATGTTCGCCGTGCTGCTCGGTTGCGCCGAGCGGTAAAACGG
>JANMEX010000095.1:0-5534 GCA_031377485.1 Phyllobacteriaceae bacterium | reverse complement strand
CCTTGCGGGCAAAGAAATACAAAGACGCAATGGCGCGAATCCATGAAGCAGAGGCCGGACTGATGCTGGGTGGCAAGTCTGCCCATGAGGTCTACTTGGTTCAACGCGTCAAGGGACAAATTGCCGGATCCTCCGGTGAACCTTTGGTTTCTGCTGAAGCATTTGAAGCGGCAATTGCCTCGGGCGCAATTCCGACTGCAGACAAAATATCTTTGCTCGGCGCGGTAAGTGGTCAGTACTATTCAGCGAAACAGTACGCCAAGGCGGGAGAAGCAGCGAATCGATATTTTGCTGAAGGCGGCACCGATCAATCGATTCGCACGCTACAAATTCAAGCGCTCTATCTTGGTGGTGACCTTGCGAAAGCTAGCAAGGAACTACAGGCCGAGATCAGCACCAATGAGAAAAATGGCAAGCCGCCAGCCGAACAGCAATTGCAAATGTTAGCTGACCTGTCGAACCGCCAAAAAGACAATGTTGGATTTACGGCCGCGATGGAAAAGCTAGTGGCGAATTATCCCAAGCGCGACTACTGGCAATCGCTAGTCTATGCGGTGGCGACCAAACCAGGTCTTGCAACTCGGCTCCAGTTTGATGTCCTACGGGTAAAGCTGGCGACGGACACATTGCGCTCGGCAGACGAATTCGTCGAAGGTGCGGTGAAGCTGACCAAGACATACGTCGTCGGCAATCCGCTTGACCAGTCCACCACCATGGGTCCGCTTGCGCAGGCGCGTTTTGCCGATTTCATCCGCGAGCAAAAGGCTGAAGCGGTCCGTAAGGGCGCGACCGCGCATGTCAACATGAAGGTGGACAAGGATGTTGCCGGATCGCCTTATCTCGCGCCTGAAATCTACACCGGCGTCGATCATCAGATGAGCCTGATGCGCGACGAAAGCTTTGGCCCTGTTGTCGGCATCATGAAGGTGCGCGGCGATGAAGACGCCATCGCGCTAATGAACGATTCGCCCTATGGCCTTTCCGCGTCGATCTGGACGCAGGACATCGAGCACGCCGCCGCCATCGGCGACCGCATCGAGACCGGCACCGTCTTCATGAACCGCTGCGATTATCTGGATCCCGCTTTGGTCTGGACCGGCGTCAAGGAAACCGGCAAGGGCGCATCTTTGTCAGTAATCGGCATTCAGGCCTTGACGCGGCCCAAGTCCTATCATTTGAAAGTGCTGTCATAATGCCCGGCTTTCGCGCTGCCGTGCCCGCTGTGGCCACCATTCTGGTGGATGATGAACGCACCCGTGTCACGCGCTGGGATTTCGAACCCGGCGCAGAGACCGGCCATCATGTGCATGGGATGGCCTATATTGTTGTGCCCATGACAGATCTGAACATCCGCATTGAAGATGCCTCGGGCATCAACGACCGGTTCGTGGCAGCAGGCGTTGCCTATTCTCGGCCCACCGGCATCGAGCACAATGTCATCAATGCCGGAACCGTCCCGATGAGCTTCATCGAAGTTGAAATGAAACGCTAGAAGAGACCACCATGTCCAAACTCATCTCAAAATGGAATTACCCGACCACCGTGCGCTTCGGCGAAGGCCGCATTTCGGAACTGGCGGAAGCCTGCCTGTCGTCGGGCATCAAGAACCCGCTGTTTGTCACCGACCCCGGCCTTGCCAAGATGCCAATCGTGGCCGACGCACTAAAGGTATTGTCAGATGCAGGCATGAAGTACGGCCTGTTTCACGATGTGCAGCCAAACCCGGTTTCTGCAAATGTCGAAGCGGGCATCAAGGTTGTCCGCGCAGGCAAGCATGACGGCGTGATCGCATTTGGCGGCGGCTCGGCACTTGATGCGGCGAAAGTCATCGCGTTCATGGCCGGACAGACGCGCCCGATGTGGGATTTCGAAGATGTCGGTGATTGGTGGAGCCGGGCTGATCCGGCAGGTATTCTTCCGGTTATTGCCGTGCCGACGACTGCTGGCACCGGTTCGGAAGTCGGGCGCGCGGGTGTGATCACAAATGAAGAAACAGCCACCAAAAAGGTTATCTTTCACCCGAAGATGATGCCGGTGATCGTGATTGCCGATCCCGTTCTGACCTCGGGAATGCCCCCGTTCATCACTGCCGGTACCGGCATGGATGCGCTGGCGCATTGTCTGGAAGCCTATTGCGCACCGGGTTACCACCCGATGGCGGATGGCATTGCAATCGAGGGCATGCGTCTGGTGTTTGAAAACCTGCCAAAGGCATTCGCCAACGGCAAGGACCTGACCGCCCGCGCTCACATGATGTCCGCTGCCGCCATGGGCGCGACTGCGTTCCAGAAGGGCCTTGGTGCGATCCATTCGCTGTCGCATCCCATTGGTTCGCTCTATCACACACATCATGGCATGACGAACGCGGTGTTCATGCCGTACGTGCTCGATTTCAACCGCGCGGCCATCGAAGCCCGCATCGAGCCGCTGGCGCGCTACCTTAACATCAAGGGTGGGTTTGACGGCTTCCGCAAGGCGGTCATCAAGCTTCGCAAGGAACTCAAAGTTCCGCACACGCTTGGTGGCCTGATCAAGGGCTTTGATCCGGACAAGAAGCGCAAGACATTGATCTGCGACATGGCAGTTGTTGATCCCACTGCAAGCGGCAACCCGGTTAAACTGACGAAAAAAGCCACGCTTGAAATTCTCGAAGCGGCGATCAGCGGCTAGCTGAGCCTCCAGAACTTTTTGCGCATAAGGCATCCATTCCCCGGCTACTCCATGTGGTCGGGGACCATAATTTCCAGGGTTTGCGGAACCATCGCCTCTCGACCTGCGTTTCACCGTCACGATAGAGCATTTGATGAACGGCTCTAATGATGGAACATGCAGAAAGAACCGGCTATGGAAAATTCTCGTCCCGAAATGCTCAATGCCCTTTGGAATTCGTTGAAAGAAACGAAGGCTGTGATGATCAGTGCAGCATCCAGCAAGCACATGCAGCCCATGTCACCCAATCCGGATCGGGAAAACAACGCGATCTGGTTTTTCACATCTAACAAGACCGGTCTTGCAGCCGAAGTTGCCAAAAGTGGAACGGGTATGGTTTGCGTGATCGAAAAGGATTTCGGCCTCCATGCCTGCCTGTCTGGAACACTCAGCCTTCACACCGACAAGGACATCATCGACAGATTCTGGTCACCCGTCGCGGGCGCCTGGTTTGAAGGCGGCAAAACTGATCCGGATCTGGTCCTCATCCGCTTCAAGCCATCAAGCGCTTCGATCTGGGTTTCCACAGAAAGCGCGGTGCGTTTTGGCTATGAAATTGCCAAAGCCAAGCTTTTCGGCGGAACCCCGGACGTTGGCGCCCATGCGGAATTCAATCTGTCTTAGCTGCGTCGCACCATTCAGATGCTGACGCAAAGGAGAAAAACCAATGGACAAGCCTTTTACCCTCGCACCGGAAAAATCCCGCCAAGGCAAGCTGGGGCGACCGGTTGCGATCGTCTTGATTGCCTCGCTGTTGTTGGCCTTCGTGAGCTGGGTCGGCCTGACAGTTTATGGCGAAAATACTGACAACACGCCACAGGTCTTGGAGAACGGAACTTTCCCGGATACCAAGAAATAGGCTTCACACCTGCAAATCTTCGCCTGCGCAACGAACTGCCAAAGGTTGCGCGCGCGTCAAACGGAATGATTGTTTCATAGCGCTTGTTCGTTGGCAGATTTCTTCTGAAACCATTGAATAGACATGGTTTTTCTTACCAAGCGTCATTCATGAATATCGCTTTTTACAGCTATCCGCGCATATTTGAACTGGACAATGAGACAATCCCGTCATTCACTGGCAGCAGGGTAACACGAAGCTGGCAACGGTCCGGCATGGAGGTCTCTTGATGAATCAGATTCTCAAAATGACATTTGCAACGTGCGCATTGGCGCTTGCGCTTGGTGGGTCGGCATCCGCAGTCACGCTCAATTTGCACAATGGCGGCGATATCACGTCACTTGATCCGCAAAAGCTGTCAGGCGATTGGGAAAATCGCGTGTCCGGCGATATTTTTGAGGGGCTGACAACCGAGAGTGCCAATTGCGACCCGATCCCCGGCCAAGCCGAGAGCTGGACAATTTCGCCTGATGGCACCGTCTACACTTTCAAGCTTCGCGACGGCATCATGTGGTCTGATGGCCATCCTGTGACAGCCGGTGATTTCGTTTTTGCTTTCCAGCGCCTTATGGACCCGAAGAACGCTGCCGAATATGCCTATCTGCAGTTCACCATCAAGAACGCGACGGCGATCAACGAAGGCAAGATCACCGATTTCAGCCAGCTTGGCGTCAAGGCGATTGACGACAAGACGCTTGAGATCACGCTTGAGGCCCCCACACCCTATTTCCTTTCGGCGCTGTATCACTACACCGCCTATCCGCTGCCCAAGCATGTCATTGACGCCAAAGGCGCCGATTGGGTCAAGATTGAAAACATCGTCACCAACGGACCTTACAAGCCTGTCGAATGGGTTCCGGGCTCACATGTCCTCACAGCCAAAAACGATAAATACTACGGTGCAGCCGATCTGAAGATTGATGGCGTGAAGTTTGTGACGCTGGAAGACAATGCCGCTGCATTGAAGCAATACCGCGCGGGTGAATTCGATATCCTTACGGACTTTCCAAAGGATCAATACGAGTGGATCAAGGAAAATCTTCCCGGCCAGGCACATGTCGTCCCGTTCGCGGGGCTTTACTACTACGTGATCAATTCCACCAAGCCGCCTTTTGACAATCCAAACGTCCGCAAGGCGCTGTCGATGGCGGTCAACCGCGAAGTGATCGGGCCGCAGATTTTGGGCACGGGTGAACTTCCCGCCTATTCCTGGGTGCCGCCGGGCATGTCCGGTTATGGTGAGCCGGTCTATGTCGACTGGAAAGATATGCCCTATAATGACAAGCTGGCCGAAGCGAAAAAGCTGCTTGAGGCTGCGGGCATCACGCCCGACAAGCCGCTGAAAACGCAGTTGCGATACAACACCAACGACAACCACAAGCGCATCGCTGTGGCGATTGCGTCGATGTGGAAGCCGCTCGGCATCGAGGTCGAACTCTACAATACCGAAACCAAAGTGCATTATGACGAGATGCAGCGCGGGCTTCTCGAAATCGGCCGCGCTGGATGGCTTGCCGACTACAATGATCCCGACAATTTCCTGTCGCTTCTCAAGACCGGCGTTGAACACAACTACGGCAAATGGTCGAACGCGGAATATGACAAGCTGATAAATGACGGCAACAAGCTGGCCGGTCAGGCGCGTTCGGACCTGTTCCACAAGGCCGAAAAAATAGCCCTCGACGATTCCGCCGCCATCCCGATTTATTACTATTTATCGGACAGCATCGTATCGCCCAAGATCAAGGGTTATGTTGACAATGCCTTCGATATCCATCGCACGCGATGGCTGGAAAAGACAGAATAGCATGGACATTGCCCTGTCCCGGTTTTCCGGGGCGGGGCGTTCAAGCCCATGTTTTCATATGCTTTCAAGCGATTGTTATCCACCATCCCGGTTCTCTGGATCGCGGTGACGCTGTCGTTT
>JANMEX010000435.1:0-5968 GCA_031377485.1 Phyllobacteriaceae bacterium | reverse complement strand
TATCCAGAGGGCACGCGGCGCGCGCCGGGCGATGTTCCGGCCTATAAATTTGGCATTGCCCATCTCTATCATGAACTCAATCTTCCCGTTGTGCCGATAGCTCATGTTGCCGGGCTCTATTGGCCTCGCCGCCAATTCATGCGTTATCCCGGCACGATCAAATGCCGGGTTCTGCCCGCGATCATGCCGGGCCTGGGCAAGGAAGAGTTTTTGAAAAAATTGCAGGAAGTAACGGAGGAAGCCTGCGACGCTTTCCTGATCGAAGCAGCGACAGGGCCCAACCCGCCGGCCTTGCCGGAAACTGCACTGAACCGGTTGGCACAATTGGGCGTAAGACTTCAAAGCTGAAGACTTATAAACCAGAGGAAATCTCGATGTCACCCGAACTCTTTGCGCTTGTGGCTGCATGTCTGCTGGCATTGGTATTGCCGCTGATATATTTGCCCGGATACACAATGTCTGTTGGCGCGAAAGCCATGCTGGGAAACCGGGACGGATTGCCCGAACGCACCGGTGTTGCCGCGCGCGGGACACGGGCGCATGCAAACCTGATTGAGAACCTCGTGCCTTTTGCCGCCGTTGTTCTTGCAGCCAACGCGATGGGTATATCCAATTCGGTGACGCACGCTGCGGGCATCGTGTTTCTGATCGCGCGGATTGTTCACGCTGCAAGCTACATAGCTGGCATCGCAGTCGTTCGCACATTCGCTTATTACGCAGGTGTCTTGGCGACGATTGCGATAGCGGTGCAATTGTTTATCTGAACGTCCGCGCTGGCCGGCGAAGGCAGCGTCTCGTTTTTTCAACGGATGATACTGGCAACACTTTCCAGCCAATGATCACGGATGCCGAGCGCTTCAAGATGCGCGACTGTGTTGAAGACATAGTCCTCATTCGTGCCGGATTGGCCGACAGCGCCCTTCACCCGGGCGGCGGCTTGTTCGGCGCTGAGTGCGCCGCTGTATTGTGGATGGGTGCGGTCAACGACATAGGTCAGGACATTCACCGGCCTGCCATCAGCAAGGCGCGCCGAGATGATCCGTTCCTTGTAGGCGTTGGTCACCAACTCCCGCTCGCGCAAATAGGCCACGACATCATCGCGCAAATGGGTCTCCACACGAAATGCAACGCCGACGCAAGAGCCGCCCTGGTCAAGGCCGAGGACCAATCCTGACTTTTCCGGGGTGCCGCGGTGAACGCGCGAAACAATACAAAGCGCACGGCGATAGCCGAACAGGCGGGCGCGGACTTTCTCGACATGATCAAAGCCCGGCCGCCACATCAACGAGCCGTAGCCAAACACCCAAAATTCGCCCATATCCGCCATCAAACAACACACGCTGCCTCGGTGATCGAGGCGATACGAGGGTTAAGTCATGACGTCAACCGGACCGGCACCACTGGCTACCAAAACCCCGAATTATGGCCGCCGGATAAAATGGCTTGGCATCTTTGCCGCGTTGCTGATGCTGGCTTGGACCGGCGGCTGGTTCTATCTTGCAAAACGCGGCGAAGAGCAGGTTGATCTGGCTTTGGCCACCACCAACACAGGTCCGCAAAAAATCGCCTGCGACAACCGCATGATCAATGGCTATCCATTCCGCTTCGGGCTGTTCTGCGATTCGGTGCTGTTTGAGCAGCCTTCCAAAGGATTGCGCGTATCGGCAGGAGCGTTTCGCACCGCAGCGCAAGTCTACAATCCCTGGCATGTGGTGGGTGAACTGGATGGACCGGCTTCGATTGATGCGCCCGGCTTGCAGCCACTTGAGATCAACTGGTCACTTCTGCACGCCAGTGTGCGCGTCAACAAGCCGTTGCCGGATCAAGTTTCAGTTGAGGCGAAGTCCCTTGACGTCACCATCCGGGGTCAGGCGGAAGCACGAACCCGCGCGATACTTGCTGACTATGCCGCAGGCCACATGCGCCGCGAAGACAAGGATGCAGCTTTTGCCGGTGAAGTTGACGGGTTGCTCATTGATCCGGCGATAACGCCCGGACGGCAGGTGCCATCGCTGTCAGCTTCTTATGACGTGGTGTTGACCGATGGGGTGCGTATTCTTGGTTCAAACCCGCAAAGTATAGGCGAGGCGTTGCGCGGCGCTTCCGGCCAAATCCGCACGGCTTTGCTGATCTTCAAGGATGGCGGCACGCTGAAGCTCTCCGGACCATGGAGTGTAGATGCTTCGGGTCTCATCGATGGCGATATCACGCTGGCGTTCAGCGACGGAGAAAAGCTTGGCGCGGCGTTGGCGAAGGCCTTGCCGGAAGCTGCATCGGTGATCCAGCCTTCACTTTCAGCTGCAGCAATGGCGGCAGGCAAGGACAAGGAAGCGACGCTGACGCTGACCATCCGCAAGGGCAAGGTTTCGGCAGGGTTCTTTCCGATCGGAAATATCCCTCCGATTTAGGTGCACTATCCCGCCAAACTGGGCGAACTATTCCGCCGGATGCTTCGCAGCTTGACGGCCAAAGTCCGGCACATCCACCTCCTGGCCTGCCTCGATGATCGATTTGCGGATGGCGCGGGTGCGGGTGAAGAGATTGAACAGCGCCTCGCCATCGCCCCACCGGATTGCCCGCTGCATGGATGAAAGGTCCTCGGAAAAGCGCGCCAGCATTTCCAGTATCGCATCCTTGTTATGAAGACACACATCGCGCCACATCGTCGGATCGGACGCGGCCAGGCGGGTGAAATCGCGGAAGCCAGAGGCGGAGTATTTGATCACTTCTGATTCCGTCACCGCTTCAAGATCATCCGCCGTGCCGACGATGTTGTAGGCAATAAGATGCGGCAGATGCGAGACGATGGCGAGCACAAGATCATGATGACCGGCATCCATCCGGTCAACCTTGGAGCCGCAAGCCTCCCAAAAGCGGGTCAGTCTGGCAACTTCATTTTCATCCGTGCCTTCCGGTGGCGTGAGAATACACCAGCGATTTTCAAACAGATCAGCAAAGCCTGCATCCGGTCCGGATTTTTCGGTGCCTGCGATCGGATGGCCGGGAATGAAATGTACGCCTGCGGGAATGTGCGGCTGCATCTGCGCCACAACGGACTGCTTGGTTGAACCAACGTCTGTCACCACTGCGCCCTGTTTCAAATGTGGCGCAATCAGCTTGGCAATTGATTCAGACGAGCCGACCGGCACAGACACAATCACAAGGTCCGCATCTTTGACGGCCGCGCCGGCATCACCAAAATAGCTGTCACCCAACCCAAGCGCCTCCGCCCGCGCCAATGTTTCGGAGCTGCGGGTGGAAATGGCAATATGATTGGCAAGGCCCTGCCGCCGGATCACGCGCGCCAGAGAGGACCCGATAAGGCCAATGCCGATCAGCGCGATCTTGTCATAAAGGACAGTGCCCATCGGTCAGGCTCCCATGAATTCTTTGAGCGCGGCAACAACCAGCCGGTTGGCTTCTTCCGTGCCGACCGACAGTCTCAGTGCATTGGGGAAGCCATACGCCGTTACACGGCGCAAGATCAGGCCGCGTGCGGTCAGGAAGGCATCGGCTTTTTCGGCGGACTTTGCCGGATCGGACGGGAAGTGAGCCAAAAGAAAATTGCCAACGCTCGGTGTTACCCGAAGCCCGAGTGCGGCAAGCTCTTGGCTCAGGAAGTTCAGCCAATGTTCGTTAAAGTCGATCGCCTTTGCCACATGCGCCTTGTCACGCATCGCTGCTGCACCTGACAGGATGGCAGCAGAACTCAGGTTGAACGGGCTGCGGATACGGTTGACGGCATCGAGTATGTGCGCGGGCGCATACATCCAGCCGATACGGGCAGCAGCGAGGCCGTAAATCTTGGAAAAGGTGCGCGTCATCACAACGTTTTCGGAGCCGGACACGAGTTCGACACCGGCTTCATAATCATTGCGCCTGACATATTCCGCGTAAGCCGCGTCAAGGACGAGGAGGATATCCGGGCGAAGGCCTGCGTGCAGGCGGCGGATTTCATCCATCGGCACATAGGTGCCGGTTGGATTGTTCGGATTGGCAATGAACACCATCTTTGTGCACGGTGTGACAGCCGCCAGAATCGCATCGACGTCCGCCGTGTTGTTTGTTTCCTTGACAACAACCGGCGTTGCGCCCTGCGCCATGATCTGGATCTTGTAGACCAGAAAACCATGCTCGGTGAAAATGCCTTCATCACCCGGCTCAAGATAAGTGTGCGCCAAGAGGCCGAGCAACTCATCCGAACCATTGCCGCACATGATGTTTGCCGGGTTCAGCCCGTGCACCTCGGCAATTGCCTCACGCAGGGCATGGCTCTGGCCGTCCGGATAAATCTCAAGCTTTGAAGCAGCCTCGGCAAAAGCTTGCTGCGCCATCGGGCTTGCGCCGAGCGGCGTCTCGTTGGATGACAGCTTGTAGACCTTGGCGACACCCGGCGCATGCTCTTTGCCGGGCACATAGGCGGCGATATCGAGAATGCCGGTCTTGGGCTGCGGGCGGTTGGGCTGCGGGCGTGCTGTAATGTCTGTTTGGCTCATGATGGTGCCGTCCGGAATGCGCTGATCGGGAAAACGGTGCGGAGTGAGGGCAATAGCGGGATGGCCCCTCATTGTCGAGTGCGCCTTGGCCGCACCTCGGCCGTACCTTGGCGAACAGCCATTGACTTTCGACCGTCGTTCTCAAATAGCTTTCCCCAGTTTCTTGAGGGAGAGCCCGACCATGGCCGTAAAGGCTGACACAAAACCGTCCGGCAAGGCCGCCCGGTTCCGCGAGATTGCGGACCCGTCGAGCAAGGTCCTGAAGTTCGGCAAAGACAATCCGCTGAAGCTTGACGCAGGCGTCGATCTGGCACCGTTCCAGATCGCCTATCAAGCCTATGGCACGCTCAACGCCGACAAGACCAATGCCATTCTCGTTTGCCACGCGCTGACGGGCGACCAGCATGTCGCCAATGTCCACCCTGTGACCGGCAAGCCCGGCTGGTGGGAAAACATGATCGGCCCCGGCTGCATCATCGACACCAACCGCTATTTCGTTATCTGCGCCAATGTTATCGGCGGCTGCATGGGGTCAACCGGTCCGGCCTCGTTGAACACCGATACGGGCAAGGCGTGGGCGCTTGACCTGCCGATCATCACAATTGCCGACATGGTGCGGGCACAATCCATGCTCATTGACCACTTCGGCATCGACAAGCTGTTTCTGGTCATGGGCGGCTCGATGGGCGGCATGCAGGTGCTGCAATGGGCGGCAGCTTACCCCGACCGCGTGTTTGCCGCCCTGCCGATTGCGACCGGCGCACGCCATTCCTCGCAGAATATCGCATTTCATGAGGTCGGGCGCCAAGCCGTGATGGCCGATCCCGAATGGCGTGAAGGGCGCTATCTTGAGGCAGGCACTGTACCCGGCAAGGGTCTGGCGGTCGCCCGCATGGCCGCGCACATTACCTACCTTTCGGATTCAGCGCTGCACCGCAAGTTCGGGCGCAATTTGCAGGATCGCGAGAGCCTGACTTTCGGCTTTGATGCAGATTTCCAGATTGAGAGCTATCTGCGCCATCAAGGTGCCAGTTTCGTCGACCGCTTTGACGCCAACTCCTACCTCTACATGACGCGGGCAATGGACTATTTTGACATTGCCGCAGAGCATGGCGGTGTGTTGGCCAATGCATTCAAAGGCACCAAAACGCGCTTTTGCCTCGTGTCGTTCACCAGTGACTGGCTGTTCCCGACGGCGGAAAGCCGCTCGATTGTCCATGCGCTGAACGCCTCAGGCGCATCGGTTTCGTTTGTCGAGATCGAGACGGACAAGGGTCATGACGCTTTTCTGTTGGACGAGCCGGAAATGGTGGCGGCGGTTCGCGGTTTTGTCAGCGCAGCCGCGCGGGCCAGAGGGCTTAACGGAGGCGTGTCATGAGCACGATTGCAGCCTCCCGCATTGATTTTGCCGTGATCGCAGGACTTGTTGCGCCCGGATCGAAGGTGCTCGACGTCGGCTGCGGTGACGGCGA
>JANMEX010000052.1:0-32490 GCA_031377485.1 Phyllobacteriaceae bacterium | reverse complement strand
CCTTGCGTTCAACCGTGGCGATCACCGTCACCGCGTCGTCATCGGCAAGGACACGCGCCTGTCAGGTTGTATGATCGAGGCTGCGCTTCAGGCCGGTTTCACCTCTGTCGGCATCGACGTGCTCCAGCTTGGGCCGATCCCGACCCCTGCCGTGGCCATGCTGACACGCTCCATGCGCGCCGATCTGGGCGTGATGATTTCTGCCTCGCACAATCCTTTCGAGGACAACGGCATCAAGCTGTTCGGGCCTGATGGCTACAAGCTTTCAGATGAGTTGGAATTGCAGATCGAGCATTTGATCGATCAGGACATGTCGAAAATGCTGGCTGACAGCAGCGAGCTTGGCCGCGCAAAGCGTATCGATGGCATTCACGACCGTTATATCGAGTTTGCCAAGCGGACATTGCCGCGTGACATGTCACTTGCCGGTCTTCGTATCGCGATCGATTGTGCCAATGGTGCAGCCTATAAAGTGGCTCCGAACGTGCTTTGGGAGCTTGGCGCGGATGTGGTTGTGATTGGCGATGAGCCGAACGGGACCAATATCAACGAGGATTGTGGTTCCACGCATCCGTTGAATCTGCAAAAGAAAGTGCATGAAGTGCGTGCCGATATCGGCATAGCGCTTGATGGCGATGCCGACCGTGTGTTGATTGTTGACGAGCGCGGCACCGTAGTTGATGGCGATCAGCTGATGGCGGTGATTGCTGAGGACTGGCAAGAGTCCGGGCGGTTGGCGGCACCGGGCATTGTTGCAACCATCATGTCCAACCTTGGCCTGGAGCGATATCTCGGTGGCAAGGGACTTGAACTGATCCGGACAAAAGTTGGCGACCGCTACGTGGTGGAGCATATGCGCGAGCACGGCTTCAACGTCGGGGGCGAACAATCGGGACATATTGTGCTGTCCGACTTTTCGACAACCGGTGACGGTTTGATTTCCGCGCTGCAGGTGCTGGCCTGTGTGCAGAAGGCCGGAAAGCCGGTTTCAGAAGTTTGCGCCAAGTTTGAGGCTGTGCCGCAGTTCCTGAAGAATGTCCGCTTCTCCGGTGGCAAGCCGCTGGAAGACAAAAATGTGATCAGCGCCATTGATGAAGGTCGTGATCGTCTTGGAAAGTCAGGCCGTGTGGTGATCCGCCCGTCTGGCACCGAGCCGTTGATTCGCGTCATGGCGGAAGGCGATGACAGCGTTTTGGTGGAAGCTGTGGTTGATGACATTGTTTCCGTGATCGGTTCGGTCAAAAACGCTGCCTAGTGATTCTGTTCCAGTTCGAATTTATGGCCGCGCGGGAAAATTTCTTGTGCGGCCTTTTCATTTAAATTGTGAATATTCGTGGTGAATCAACAGGGTTAAGCGGTGTTTAACCATTAGTGGTGATTATCCGACCTGAACGTAACATGGCTGCGCGTATGAGTATCATCCGGCTGCCTTCGTTGAGGATATGGATCAATGAAGAAATTTACATCTTTCCTGCTGGTCGGCGCATCGTTTGCACTTTCAATAAATGCAGCGCGGGCGGCTGATATCATCGAAGCACCGGTTATGGTTGAGCAACCTCAACCGGTGGTGATTGATCAGGTTGGCGGTTGGTATATCCGCGGTGACGTGGATTATCATCGCATCAAGCTGCGCGACACGATTTACGCGGTAAGCGGTGGCACCAGCTCTTTCGCCACGACCGATTTGAAGAACTCCTGGTCGCTTGGCGGCGGTGTCGGCTATAATGTTTCGCGCAATTTCCGCGTGGATTTGACTGCAGATTACTGGATGAAGTCGAGCTTTCGCGGGTCAACTGTCGGAACTTGCGGCTTTCCGGCCGTTCCATGTAATTCGACAGATACATCGAGCGTGAGGGCACTTGTCCTACTTGCCAACGCTTATGCAGATCTTGGTACATACAGCGGATTTACGCCATATGTGGGTGCCGGTGTCGGTGTTGCCCATATCAAATGGGACAATCTGACCAATGATGATGGCACCGTGGTCACAATTCATCAGGGCCAAAAATCAATGCGTGGCGCGCTGGCGCTCATGGCTGGCGCTTCCTACTGCCTGACTGACAAGATTGAGCTGGATGGCGGTTATCGCTTTACCCGTATCAGCGGCGGCGACATGTTTGGTTTTGCAAACAATGCCGGCCCCGGCTTTGACAAAGGCTTCAACACGCACGAAGTGCGGGCCGGCCTGCGCTATTCGTTTGGCGGAACGGGTGCATCGAACCGCTGTGCTCCGGCACAGCAGGCGGTCGAGTACCAGCCTGAACCGGCCGTCTACAAGTAAGCTTCGAGGCTATCGAAACCGCCGCCCGGCAGCGATGCCGGGCGGTTTTTTATTGGGTGAATGGCGTGCCACAAAATGGCTGTCATGCTTAACCGCCACTTAATCTTTATGGTTAATAGTCGGGCATATCGGGTGCTGTCAGTTGCTGCGCCCAGGGTAATCGACTGGAGTAAGCCCATGCGCCGTGCATCAAGACTTTTTGCCATTTTCACATTTGCAGCGCTGATGAGCGGCTCGGCTTTGGCGGCCGATCTGGACAATATCATCAACGCGCCTCAGGAAGACCCGTATGTTCCGGTAGAAATCGGGACGGGTTGGTACATTCGCGGTGATATTTCCTATGATCTGGCAACCAGCACTGCCGGCTCTTACCGGACCTATGACGGCACCGCCTATTCCAACAATACATACGACAATTTCGACTAGGGTGTCGGGAGCGACTGGGGGCTTGGTGTCGGCTATCAATTCAACAGCTATCTGCGCGGTGACGTGACGATCGGCAATTGGCATCGCGGAATTTCCGGTACGGACACTGATCCGAATCCCTGTACGGCCGCTGCAGCTGCCGGTACGCGTTGCCGCTCAGAAGATACGACAAAAGCCAGCGCGTGGGAGACCATGGTGAACGGCTACGCCGATCTTGGAACCTTTGTCGGCATTACACCTTACATCGGTGCCGGTGTTGGCGTGTCGCATCTCACCTATTCGGATCTCACGAATGTTGCGTACTGCGTTGATGGAACGACGGGTGCTGATACGGGCGTTTGCGCGGTGGCCAGCCATCCGGGAGAATCGTCCTGGCGTTTTGCATGGGCGCTTATGGCCGGAACGTCTTATGACGTGACCAAGAACCTGAAGTTTGATTTGGGTTACCGTTATTCGCACACAGCCGGTGGCAACATGTTCGGCTTTGATGCGGCTACGGCAGCGGCTGGCGCGAGCGGTGTGCAGGGCAAGGACAATGGCTTTTCGACTCATCAGATCCGGGCCGGCCTGCGCTACGCCATCTGGTAGGATTCAAACTGCTTGGTTTGAAAACGCGGGCATCAAGCCCGCGTTTTTCGTTTTCGGCGTATAAAATGTCGCGGCTGAACAATGTCTCTTGACGGGCAAAACGGCTTTCCATAAAAGCCGACGCGGGCCACCTCTCCCCAACGAGAGGCCACTATCTGGAAGGATAGCCGCAATGACTACTGCCAAGCCGGGCAACCGTCCCGCAAATCCCAATTTTTCCTCAGGTCCATGTGCCAAGCGCCCGAACTGGTCGCTGGATGCACTCAAGGACGCGCCGCTTGGCCGCTCGCACCGCGCCAAGATCGGCAAGAACAAGCTGAAGCTCGCGATCGACCTTACCCGTGAAGTGCTTCAGGTTCCCGCAGACTGGCGCATCGGCATCGTGCCGGCATCCGACACTGGTGCTGTCGAAATGGCGATGTGGTCGCTGCTCGGCGCGCGCGGCGTGGACATGGTCGCCTGGGAATCATTCGGTGAAGGCTGGGTGACGGATGCAGTCAAGCAGTTGAAGCTTGATGACGTCCGCTCCATCAAGGCACCGTATGGTGAACTGCCGGATTTGGCATCGATCAATTTTGACAATGATGTGGTGTTCACCTGGAACGGCACGACCTCTGGCGTGCGTGTCGCCAACGCTGACTTTATTCCGGCGGACCGCAAGGGCTTGACCATCTGCGACGCGACGTCTGCGGCTTTTGCGCAAGATCTGGACTTTGCAAAGCTCGATGTGGTGACGTTTTCGTGGCAGAAGGTGTTGGGCGGCGAGGGTGCGCATGGCGTGATTATCCTTTCGCCACGTGCAGTTGAGCGGCTGGAAACCTACAAACCTGCATGGCCGCTGCCGAAAATTTTCCGCCTGACCTCCGGCGGCAAGTTGATCGAAGGCATTTTTTCCGGCGAGACGATCAACACCCCGTCCATGCTGTGCGTGGAAGATTACATTGACGCGCTGAAGTGGGCGCAGTCTGTCGGCGGTCTCGAGGGTTTGATCGGACGTGCGGACGCCAATGCTGCTGCGCTGAATGGCTTTGTGGATCAGTCCAAGTGGCTGGGAAATCTGGCCAAGGTTCCAGCGACACGCTCAAACACATCTGTGTGTCTTGTGATCAATGACCCGGATATTCTGGCGCTCGACAAGGAGCACCAAGCCAACTTCGCCAAGGCGATTGCCGCGCAGCTCGAAAAGGAAGGTGTGGCTTACGACATCGGCTCCTATCGTGACGCACCGGCGGGCCTTCGCATCTGGTGCGGCGCGACGGTTGAGACGTCTGACGTGAATGCTCTCACAGCTTGGCTCGAATTTGCGTTTGAAACGCAAAAGGCCGCGCTCAAGGCTGCGGCCTGAACTCACCACTTTCCTTCTCCCTGCCGCTTGCGGGGAGAAGGTGGCCGCGAAACGGTCGGATGAGGGGCAGCGCCGAGTTCTCAAGCAAAGTCCCGAGTTACATTGATCAAGTCCACCAACAAGATTCCATACACACACCTTTTCAACCACCATTCGCGCGGCCCCTCATCCGCCCTTCGGGCACCTTCTCCCCGCAAGGGGCGGGGGGAAGGGGGAAGCGCCAGATAGAAGGATAGCCACCATGGCGCCACGCGTTCTCGTATCCGACAAGCTTTCCAAGACCGCCGTCCAGATATTCAAGGACCGCGGCGTAGAGGTTGATTATCTGCCGGACCTTGGCAAGGACAGGGACAAGCTCCTTGAAATCATTGACCAGTATGACGGACTTGCCATCCGCTCGGCGACCAAAGCGACCGAAAAGCTGATCGCTGCGGCGACCAGGCTGAAGGTTATCGGACGTGCGGGCATCGGCGTTGACAATGTGGATATTCCTGCAGCTTCGCGGCGCGGCATCATTGTCATGAACACACCGTTCGGCAACTCGATCACCACGGCGGAACATGCGGTGGCCATGATGTTCGCCGTCGCCCGGCAGCTGCCGGAAGCCGATGCCTCGACGCGCGCGGGCAAGTGGGAGAAGAACCGCTTCATGGGTGTCGAGATCACCGGCAAGACGCTTGGCGTTGTCGGCTGCGGCAACATTGGCTCGATCGTGGCGGCACGCGGTGTTGGCCTCAAGATGCATGTGATCGCGTTTGATCCGTTCCTGTCGGAACAGCGGGCCGCTGATCTTGGCGTGGAAAAGGTGGAACTGGAGGAGCTGTTCAAGCGGGCTGATTTCATCACGCTGCACACGCCGCTGACCGACCGTACCCGCAACATCATCAATGCTGAAGCGATCGCCATGATGAAGAGCGGCGTGCGCATCATCAACTGCGCGCGTGGCGGACTGATTGACGAGACGGCGCTTCTGGAAGCGCTGCAGTCCGGCAAGGTGGCGGGTGCAGGGCTTGATGTTTTCGAAACGGAACCGGCAACCGACTCGCCGTTGTTCAAGCTCGACAATGTGGTCTGCACGCCGCACCTTGGCGCCTCGACTTCCGAAGCGCAGGAAAATGTGGCGTTGCAGGTGGCCGAGCAGATGTCAGACTATCTGGTCAAGGGCGCGGTTTCGAACGCTATCAACATGCCCTCGATCACGGCGGAGGAAGCGCCGCGGCTCAAACCTTTCGTGAAGCTCGCCGAATGCCTTGGCGCATTTGTCGGGCAGGTGACCGAAGAGCCAATTCAGGAAGTTGAGATCCTGTTTGATGGCTCGACCGCGTCGATGAACACCAAGGCACTGATTTCGGCGACGCTGGCCGGGCTGATCCGCCCGCAGGTGGCGGACGTCAACATGGTTTCCGCGCCGATCATGGCCAAGGAACGCGGCATCATGCTGTCGGAGATCAAGCGCGACAAGTCGGGCATGTTTGACGGCTACATCAAGCTGACGGTCAAGACCGCGTCGCAGACGCGTTCGATTGCCGGTACGTGTTTTTCTGATGGCAAGCCGCGCTTCATCCAGATCAAGGGCATCAATCTTGATGCCGAAGTCGGGCGCTACATGCTTTATACAACCAATGCGGATGCGCCGGGTATCATTGGTCTCTTGGGCACGCTGTGCGGCAAGCACGAGGTCAACATCGCCAACTTCCAGCTTGGCCGAAACCGCCCGGGCGGCGACGCGATTGCGCTGTTGTATCTCGACAAGCCGTTTCCGGAGGCTGCGCTCGAAGACATCCGGGCAAACCCGAAGTTCCAGTCGGCCAAGCGGCTAGAGTTTGACGTCGCCGAGGCTTGAAAAAATCCGCTTCGGCGGGCTGCAAATGGCGTTCTTCTGCGTTCCGGTGCTCACGTACTGAAGTACGCTGCGCTCCGGTACTCGAAGACCACTATTTTCGCCGCACCGGAACGGATTTTTGGGGCTTGGGTGGGTATGAGACGGCGAATGAATGGCGCGGGAAAACACGTGGCTGTCTTCCACTTTTTTGTGGCGGACAGCGACGAGAAGCCTAAATCACCAATTCAATCACGAACGGCCCGTCGCGCCTGAAACTCTGGCGCATAAGGTCGGCGCAGGCTTCCAGTGTCGTTGTTTTTGCGGCTTCGACGCCCATGCCGTTGGCCAGTTTCACCCAATCCAAATCCGGCCTGCCGAGGTCAAGCATGTCCATGGCGGTTTGGCCGGGGGATGCGCCGACGCTGGCGTATTCGCCCAGCAGGATCTGGTATTTGCGGTTGGCCAGAATCACGGTGGTGACCGGCAGGTTTTCGCGGGCCTGCGTCCACAGGGCTTGCAACGTGTACATGCCCGAACCATCGGCCTGCGGGCAGATGACGCGGCGGCCTTTGCCGGCGACGGCTGCGCCGGTTGCGGCAGGCAGGCCGTAGCCGATGGCTCCACCGGTGACATTCATCCAGTCGTGCGGCGGGGCATTATGGCTGGCGTCATAGAAGGCGGTGGCGAACGAGATGGCTTCATCGACGATGATGGAGTCCTCCGGCATGACGGCAGCCAACATCTGGCCGAAGGCGAGCGAAGTGGGCAGGCCGGTTGGCGCAGCGGGGCGCTCGCCGGTGGGCATAACGGCTGTGGGCGGGCAACCGAGTTCATCGGCCAACATGCGCAATGCAGCTTCCGCGTCCTGCTCCAAACGTGCCAGAACCTGGACCTGCGCGCCTTCGGGGTAATGTTTGCTTGGCATGCCGGGGTAGGCGAAGAAGCCGACCGGTGCTTTGGCGCCAGCAAGTATGAGATGCTCGACTTCGGCCAAAGCGGCAATGGCAGGGGCTGGCGAGAAGGGGACGCGCAAAAGGGGTAGTCGCCCCCTGCCGCGCTGATGCAGGCCGTTGAAACACTCGGTCATGATGCGGCAGCCGGTCTTTGCCTGTATCTGCGCGGCGTGGATTTGCGCTTCCGCTCGCAAAGCTCCGCTGCCGAGCAGCAGCATGACATTGCTGGCGTTGCGCAGGGTTTTGGCGATTTCGATGATGGTGTGTTGATCGACATGCCCGGGCGCTGGAACCGGCAGCACTTGGCCTGTGATGCCACCTTCGGTCCAAGCGGTATCGGAGGGCAGGATGAGCGTGGCGATCTGGCCGGGGCTGGTTTTGGCAGCCTGAATGGCGACGCTGGCGTCCCGTCCGACATTTTCCGCACTTGTGCTGGTACGCACCCAGCTTGAGACAGTGTGGGCGAGAGCCGCAGTGTCAGCGGCGAGCGGCGGGTCGTATTGATTGTGGTAGGTGGCGTGATCGCCGACAATGTTGAGGATGCCGGAGTGGGCACGGCGGGCATTGTGGAGATTGGCCAGGCCGTTGGCGAGGCCCGGTCCGCAATGCAGCAGCGTTGCAGCAGGCGTGCGGGCGATGCGGTGATAGCCGTCGGCCATGCCGGTGACGACATTTTCCTGCATGCCGGGGATGCAGCGGATGCCGGGAATGCGATCCAAAGCCGCGACAAAATGCATCTCGCTGGTGCCGGGATTGGCAAAGCAGACGTCAATGCCGTTTGCCACAAGCGTGTGAACCAGACTTTCGGCACCATTCATGGTCAATCTCCTTTTCCGGTTTCGCCTTGCGAAGCCGACGGAGAGGGGGCTGCGCCGAGGGTGCAAATTTTCGAAAAAGACATTTATCCCACCTTCCGTTCGGCAAGCCATATCCCTGCAATCACCAGCAACAGCGCGGCGATGTGAAAACCTTCGAGCGGCTCGCCGATGATCAGGATTGCAAGGCCGGTGCCGAAGATCGGGATGAGGTTGGTGAATATCCCGGCGCGGTTTGCACCGATCAATTCCACTCCGCGGATGAAGAAGATCTGGCTGACGATGGAGGGGAAAATGCCGGCGTAAAGGGCGACCCAGAGGCCGGTGCCTGTCGGCACGACAAGTGCGCCGGATTTCCATTCCCACCAGACAAACGGCAGTGAGGCCAACGCGGCGATGAGGGCGAGAATAGTGATCAGGCTCTTCCAGTTCATCTTCGGCTTGAAGCGCAAGCAGACTGTATAGAGCGCGTAGATGACGACTGCGGCAAGGACGAGTGCGTCGCCGCCGTTGAAATCGAGTGAGGCAAAGCGGGCGATTTGCCCATGGGTAGAAACCACCGCGACTCCGGCCAGCGTGACGATAAAGCCGGCAATTTGCCAGAGCGTGACCCGCACGCGGAAGATCGCGAAATTGATGAGATAGACGCTTGCCGGTATGGCGGCCTGCATGATGGAGGCGTTGACGGCGGTGGTTTTGGTGAGCGCCGCGTAAAGCATGACGTTGAACAAAGTGAAGCCGATGGAGCCGTAAAATATCAAAAGCGGCCAGTGTTTTCGGATCACCGGCCAGTCGTTCTTGAGGTCTTTGAAGGCGAAGGGTGCCAGCAAGGCGACCGCAATGATCCAACGGGCGAAAGTCAGCAGCATTGGTGAGATTTCACCGACCGCCATTTTGCCAGCTACAGAATTGCCGCCCCAGAACAGGGTTGTCAGGGTCAGAAGGATATAGGCGAGACGGGTGTTGCTTTGGGTCAAGGTGATAGGAGTGTTAGCCGCTTTGGCCCGGTGTTGCTAGGCGTGTTCAACGGTAGCTTCTTTGACTTCGCGTCATTCCAAAGCTAGGCAAGTGCCTGCTCCGCTCGATCAGGCAGTTTCCATTTCATGAAACCCACCCAACTTTTTATCTATCTGTTCCTCGCTGTGACCTGGGGCTTTTCATTCGTCATTCTCTTGCATGTGGTCGATGCTTTTGGATGGGCGGGTGCGGTGACGTTTCGCGGACTGTTGTGCGGTGTTCTGATGATTGGTGCGGCGCGCCTGTTTGGCCGCAAGCTGAATTTTGGAAACGGGTACAAAGACTTCGCCATTGTTGGCGCGACGACTGTGGCCGGGCAACTGGTGTTCATGTCAATTGCCATGCCGCGGATAGGCACGGCGATGGCCTCGATTTTTGTTGCGGCCATTCCGCTGTTCTCCATGACCATCAGCCAGCTCTGGGGAATCGAGCGTATAACGCGTAAGGGGCTCATTGGCATCGGGCTCGGGGTCACCGGGATTTTGATGTTGGTGGGCTTTCCGGCTGAGCCAATCACCGCATCGTTTCTGTTTGGTTGCGGCTGCTCGCTCTTGTCGGCGTTCTTTGCGGCGTATGGATCAAACCTTGTCAGCCGCCACATGCGGGGGGTCGGTGCTTGGGAGGTTACGATTGCCTCATCCATCATCGGCGGATTGATAACACTGCCGATCATGGCTGTTGTGCCGGTGCCGCGGGTGATCACTGCAATGGATTTTATGTGGCTTTTTGCACTGGCGGCAATCATCAGTGCTCTCAACTACACACTCTATTTCAAGCTGGTGGCGCAAATCGGAGCAACTAAGACAATCAGCGTCGAGTTTCTGGTGACAGTGGTTGCAGTGGTCATCGGCACGCTGTTGCTTGGAGAAAAGCTGTCGATCTTGCAGTTTGCCGGCGCAGGAATCATCATTTGCGGCTGTGCGATGGTGCTGGGTTTGTTCCCGTCAAAGCGCAAGCTGGTACAGCATCCTTAAGTCCAGTCGGCAAAAAGATGTGCGATGCCCGTTTTTTACTCGCATCCTTGCGCTCCTGCCGGTATACAGCCGCGGGAACAGGGTCTTGGCCCTTGGATGCCTTTTGATAAATCCGCCCTGACGGGCATTTGATGCGATCTTCTGCGCCTCTGGTGCTCGTGTACTCAAGTACGCTCCGCGCCGGGTCTCGAATGTCACAACAATGCAACGGCATGACGGTTTCTCAAAGAGTCTCTTGATCCCCCAAACATGAATACGCCGCAGATCAGGAGACCCTGAATGGCAAACGTTGTGGTTGTTGGCTCGCAATGGGGCGACGAGGGCAAGGGCAAGATCGTTGACTGGCTTTCTGAGCGCGCCGATGTGGTGGTGCGTTTTCAGGGCGGCCATAATGCCGGCCATACGCTGGTGATAGACGGTACGAGCTACAAGCTGTCGCTGCTGCCTTCTGGCGTGGTGCGCGGCAAACTCTCGGTGATCGGCAATGGTGTGGTATTTGACCCGCATGCTTTTGTGGCTGAGGTTGCAAAGCTTGCCGCGCAAGGCATCAAAATTTCGCCAGCCGTTTTGAAGATTGCCGAAAACACGCCGCTGATTCTTTCCATCCATGGCGAACTTGATCGCTTGCGTGAATCGCAGGCGAGCGCGGGTGCGAAAATCGGCACGACGGGACGCGGTATCGGGCCGGCGTATGAAGACAAGGCGGGGCGCCGGTCCATCAAGGTGATGGACCTTGCTGATCCTGCCTCTCTGCCCGGAAAAATCGAGCGGGTGCTGGCCCACCACAATCCGCTGCGGCGCGGGCTTGGCGTTGAGGAAGTAAAGCCGGAAACATTGCTGGCTGAACTGACAAGTGTTGCCGCAAAAATCCTGCCTTACATGGATCGTGTCTGGTCGATCCTCGACAAACGCCGCCGCGCGGGTGACCGGATATTGTTTGAAGGTGCGCAGGGCACATTGCTTGATGTTGACCATGGGACTTATCCGTTTGTCACCTCGTCCAATGTGGTAGCCGGGCAGGCTGCTGCCGGGTCGGGCATGGGGCCGGGGGCAATCGGCTATGTGCTTGGCATTACCAAGGCTTACACCACACGCGTTGGAGAAGGCCCGTTCCCGACCGAGCAGCAAAATGAAGTCGGCGAATTCCTTGGCACGCGCGGGCACGAGTTTGGCACGGTCACAGGGCGCAAGCGGCGTTGCGGCTGGTTTGATGCCGTGCTTGTGCGCCAGGCCGTTGCGGTAAACGGTATCAATGGAATTGCACTGACTAAACTCGATGTGCTGGACGGTCTGGACGAGATCAAGGTATGCACCGGCTATATGCTGGATGGCGAGCTGATTGATTATCTGCCCGCCGGTCAGGGTGCGCAGGCGCGGGTTGAGCCTGTTTACGAGACACTTGAAGGCTGGAAAGACACGACCGCAGGCGCACGCTCGTGGGCGGCGCTACCGGCGCAGGCGATCAAATATGTGCGCTACATTGAAGAGCTGATCGGGTGTCCGGTGGCCATGTTGTCCACAAGTCCCGAGCGCGAAGACACAATACTTGTTACGGACCCGTTTCAAGATTAACTTGGCACGAATGAAACAGTGCGCCGGTCTTGCCGGCGCAGCATATTGGCAGCTTAATCCATGGCAGACTTTGTAGCGGTCCTGACGAAAACCATTGACGGGCTTGGTCCGCGCAATACGGCTGACATGCGCCAGAAAGTGTATGAGCGCGCGAAAAAGGCGATCGCCGACAAGCTCGCTGCCATTTCGCCCGCGCCGACATCTGCGCAGGCTGATCGGCAGTACAAATTGCTGGACGAGGCGATCAAGGTTGTTGAAGCCAATTATGCGCCGCCGCCTGTTTTAAGAGCACCTTTACCCGCACCCTCCCAAGCGCCTAAACCCGCACCTGCTCCACCAAAGAGCGATCGTGATCCGCTTGAGGATTTTTTGGCTTCCGTCAAGGATGAACCGGCACGTGTGCCTGTCGCGCCACCGAAAGCAGCAGCTGACGCGTTCAAGCGTATTGAGACACAAAGTGTTGCCAAGCCGTCTGTGGCAACACAAGCAGAACCGGTGTTCGGGCTGGATGGCGGAGAACCGCCACTTTCGGTGCCAAACTCCAACTATGCAGGGCGTAGCCAAAAGCGCGGCGGCGTTTCTGGTTGGGTTTTCGGCTTGCTTGGCCTTCTGGTCATTGGTGGCGCGGGTTACGCTGGTTATCTTTACAAGGACAAGCTCCAAGTCATGCTCGGTATGACGGCAGTTGCCCCGACGGCGAGCACAGGCGAGCCTGCAGGTGGCGCTGCTGCTGTCGTGGCGGAGCCTACGGAAGAAGTCCCGGCTGAGCCTGCAAAGCCGGCTGCCGAGGTGACAGAGCCTGCGGTGCCCGAGGCCGCAAAGCCCGTTGAAACGGCTGCTGCCGAACCGGTGGCGAAGTTTACGCAGCGGCTCAATGCGGACGGGACCGAAGTTGATGCCGGGCCCGGCACCAAACCGACGGATGTGGGGGAAGGTTCAACTGTGGCTTCGGCGACCACGCCCTCCGGCGATGCGCCGGCCGCGCCTGCAGACCCTGTCAAGCCTGCCGAGACTGTTCCTGTTGGGCAAAAGGCGATCTTTTATGAAGAAAAGACCGGCACGGAGGCCGGGACAGCAGACCAAGGCGCGGTCGTCTGGTCTGTAGTGCAGGATTCGCCTGGCGTTGATCAGCCGGAAGAGCCGGCCATTCGCGGTGATCTGACCATTCCGGACAAAGGCATAAAAGTTCGCCTTACCATCAAACGCAATGCTGACAAGTCATTGCCCGCCAGCCACATCATTGAAATGCTTTTCACCACGCCACCTGATTTTGCCGGTGGTTCGATTGAAACGGTTCAGCGCATGGCGCTGAAGGACACCGAGCAAGCTCCGGGCAGCCCGCTTGTCGGCGTGCCGGCAGCGTTTGGCGACGGCTTCTTCCTTATCGCGCTGACGGACGAGAAGACTGCGATTGAAACCAACATGACGTTGCTGCAACGCCAGAACTGGATCGATGTGCCGGTGGCATACCGTTCCGGTCGCCGTGCGTTGCTTTCGTTTGAAAAAGGCTTGGCTGGCGACAAGGTGTTCACCGACGTATTCAAGGCTTGGGATGCAAAAGCCGTGGCCGCGCCTGCTGCTCCTGCTCCTGCGCCTGCTCCTGCCTCTGCCGCGCCTGCGGCAAGCGGCGGGTAAGCGCTGGTTGGCTTGTTGTTCAAATAACAAAAAGGCCGCTTTCGCGGCCTTTTTCAGTTCGAAATCATGTCAGCATCAATGCGCGTCGATTGTCCGCAGCGCCTTCTGCTGGGCAATGGCTGCCGCTTTCACGGCTTCCTGCACCTTTTCAAAAGCACGCACCTCTATCTGACGCACGCGTTCGCGGCTGATGTCGAACTCGGTTGAAAGCTCTTCCAGCGTCAACGGGTCTTCAGCCAGACGCCGTGCTTCGAAAATGCGGCGTTCGCGCTCGTTTAGCGAGGCCATGGCACCGCGCAGCATGGCGCGGCGGGTGTCGAGCTCGTCCTGTTCAATCAGCGTGGTTTCGGCGCTGTCATGGTCATCGACCAGCCAGTCCTGCCATTCGCCGGTCTCGCCTTCTCCCGCACGGATCGGTGCATTCAGCGAGGCATCGCCGGACAGGCGCCGGTTCATCGAAATGACCTCGGCTTCCGAAACGTTCAGTTTGGTGGCGATCTCGGTCACATGCTCGTGCTTAAGGTCGCCCTCATCGAGCGCGCGCAGGCGGCTCTTCAGTTTGCGCAAGTTGAAGAACAAGCGCTTCTGATTGGCTGTGGTGCCCATTTTGACAAGGCTCCACGAACGCAGGACATATTCCTGGATCGACGCCTTGATCCACCACATCGCATAAGTGGCAAGGCGGAAGCCGCGCTCGGGCTCAAACTTCTTCACAGCCTGCATCAGGCCGACATTGCCTTCGGAGATCACTTCGCCGATCGGCAAGCCATAGCCGCGATAGCCCATGGCGATCTTGGCGACGAGGCGCAGATGGCTTGTCACCAGCCGGTGGGCGGCAGTTGTGTCCTGATGCTCATGAAACCGCTTGGCGAGCATGAACTCTTCCTGCGGCTCGAGCATCGGAAATTTGCGGATTTCATCCAGATAGCGGCTGAGGCCGCCTTCTCCGGACATGATTGCAGGCATACGCGCTTGGGCCATTACAGCACCCTTTCATCCCTCAAAACCAAATCCCCATTGCGGCGGACTTGCAGAAGCCGACCTTTCTTTGAAAAGCGCCGATCTTATTTTTTCATCATATAATTATGAAAAACGGCAATACAGCGTTTTGGTTCCAAAATTTTGGCCGATCACGAGATTGTCAACCAATCAGAACGAAGTTTGGCGAAATTGTTCGACGAGCGTTTCCATATCTTCCGGCAATTCGCTTTCGAATTCCATGAAATCACCCGTGCGAGGATGGGAAAACGCCAAGAGATATGCGTGCAGTGCCTGCCGGGGAAACGTGCGGACGGCGGTTGCCAGCGGTTCCGGGAGTTTGTTGACTTTGGTCTTAAATGACAGGCCGTAATCCTGATCACCGATCAGCGGGTGGCCGATGTGGGCCATGTGGACGCGGATCTGGTGGGTGCGGCCGGTTTCCAAGCGGCATTCGACCAGCGAGGCGACGGCGGTGCCGTCAGGCTTGTGGCCGAAGCGCTCGACAACGGTGAAGTGGGTGACAGCATGGCGCGCATCTTCGCGGGATTCGGAAACGACGGCCTGCTTCAGCCGGTCTTTGTTGGAGCGACCCAAATGCGCGTCAATCACGCCGGACGGGCGGTTTGGTGTTCCCCAGACCAGTGCCAGATAGGCGCGCTCCAGATCGCCGTTCAGGCCATGATCGGCAAAGGCTTCGGACAGGTTCTTGTGCGCCTTGTCATTTTTGGCGACGACCATCACGCCGGATGTGTCCTTGTCCAGGCGGTGGACAATGCCGGGGCGTTTGACACCGCCGATGCCGGACAGCGTGTCGCCGCAATGGTGGATCAGTGCGTTGACCAGCGTGCCGGTCCAATTGCCATTGCCCGGATGGACGACGAGGCCTGCGGGTTTGTTGATGACGATGACGTCTTTGTCTTCGTGCAGGATATCGAGTTCAATGTCTTCGCCCTCGGGCTCGGCGGGGGTCGCCTCCGGCACTTCGAGCGAAACGATATCGCCAGACTTGAGTTTGCGTTTGGCTTCAAGCACGGGCGCGCCGTTGAGTGTTACAGACCCGCCTTCAATCAGCGCCTTGACGCGGCTGCGCGACAAATCCGGGGCAAGTTCGCCGGCCAGCCATTGGTCGAGGCGCGAGGCTGCTGCATCTTCGCCTACAGTCAGGGCTTTCATCCGGTCGTTCCCTTCGCTATCAGGGGCATGCGATTTTGACGGAGCCATGATTTTCCATGAACAATACGGTTGTGAACGAGGAAGCGGAAAAGCCGCTTGACCCGGCGATGGAGAAAGTCCGCCGCAAGATGGTGCGGCTGCTCGTGATTGCCCTTGGCATCATGATGATCGGCCTTATGGCGGTGCTTTATGCAATTGTCCACAAGATGTCGGCCCGCCCGGATGCGCCTGCCGCCGCGAGCGTTGCCATACCGGCTGGCACAGACGAGATTTCCTCGACCATTACTTTGCCCAAAGGGGCGCAGATCAATGGTGAAAGCCTGTCCGGTACACGCATCATGTTTGATCTGACGTTGCCGGACGGCAAGCGCGAACTTGCGATATATGAAACGCTCGAAGGGCGGTTTGTTGCGCATTACGCGCTGACAAACGCGCAGTAGCCAATGTCGCGGCTCGGTCTCGTTTCGCTGATCGTGCGTGATTACGATGAAGCTGTCGCGTTTTACACGCGCAGCCTTGGCTTTGTGCTGGAAGCGGATGATGACCAGGGGCAAGGCAGGCGCTGGGTGGTTGTCCGGGCATCGTCGGGCGGCACGGGAATCTTGCTGGCGCAGGCAAAGAATGATGATGAGGTTTCCCGAATCGGCAACCAGACTGGCGGGCGGGTGTTCCTGTTTTTGGAAACTGATGATTTTCAGACGGATCACGCTGCGATGCTGGCCAAAGGCGTGCGCTTTCACGAAGCGCCAAGGCACGAGCCATATGGCACGGTTGCGGTGTTTGAAGACCTTTATGGCAATCTGTTTGACTTGATCGAGCCAAAATAGGCAGGCTGTGGACTTCAACTTGCGTTTCCAAATCTCCCGTCCTATATCGGCCCAATCGCTTGCGCCCATCGTCTAGCGGTCAGGACACCGCCCTCTCACGGCGGGAACAGGGGTTCGATTCCCCTTGGGCGTACCAATCCCCAGATAAATTGCTGTAATATGATGCAAAGTTGCGTGATATTGCCGCTGGCTGGCGGTTTTGCTTGACTTGACCATAGCTTTTGCGTCACGCAAAAGCGTTGCTCCCGTAGGGCAACCCTTAGGCATCCCGCTTTCCATCGGGACAGTGACATGGAACCCTATCGGGTTGTTTCGCTGCATAATGTGCCCCGGAAGCATTCAGGTCCCGATGAACCAGCACGTTCTTGATCCCGGCCTCCCCGCAGATGACATCCGCGCGGTTGCCCGTCGCATTCACCGTCACTGCATGGGTTATCGCGGAGCCGATCTCCGGCGCTCAACTATCCAGCTTTTAAACACGCTCGTTCCGTTCGCAATTTTGCTTTTTGCCATGGGCTGGTTTGCAACTGATCACTATTGGATCAGTCTCATTCTCTCCATACCAACGGCAGGCTTCCTGCTGCGCACCTTCATTATCCAGCATGATTGCGGCCATGGCTCGTTCATGCCGACGCGCGAGAAGAATGATCGGCTTGGAGCATTGCTCAGCCTGTTCACTTTCACGCCATATGATCACTGGAAACGCAGCCATGCGACCCATCATGCAACGTCTGGCAATCTCGACAAACGGGGCGTTGGCGATATTGATACGTATACAGTCGAGGAATATCGCGCGCTTTCATCGGTTGCGAAATTCCGTTACCGGCTTTACCGCAACCTGATCATTCAGTTGATCGTTGGCGCGCCGGTAAACTTCCTTATTCTACAGCGGTTCCCGGCCGCATACTCGTTTCGTGACAAGGGTGCGTGGGCGAGCGTCATGATGCTCAATCTTGGCATTGTGCTGTTTTATGGCAGCTTGATGTATGCGTTCGGCCCGGCGCTGGTGCTCAAAATTTTCCTGCCGGTTGTCATCCTTGCCGCATGGACCGGCGGCTGGCTGTTCTACGTGCAGCATCAATTTGAATCGGGCATCTGGGAGAAGGGCGAAGAGTGGGATTTCCACGTTTCGGCTTTGCTCGGTTCGTCGCACTATGTGCTGCCTCGTGCGCTTCAGTGGATCACCGGCAATATCGGCATCCACCACATCCATCACCTTTGCTCAGGCATTCCGAACTACCGTTTGGAAGAGTGCCTGAACTCGAGCGTCGAATTGCAGCGCGTCGGCGTCAAACTCACGGTTTGGGAAAGTCTGAAAAGCATTCCGCTGGTGCTGTGGGACGAAGAAAACCGCAGGCTGATTTCTTTCCGCCAGTTTAACCGGATGGCACGCTGATTTTTTAGAAGGCCCGGAGTTTGATGAAGGCCAGATTTGTCAGGCCTTCATCAACCACTCATGTTCGATCGCATTGTGGAATTTCCATGTGCGGACAGGTCCGGCCATCACGTTGAGATAATACAAGTCATAACCATGGCAAGCCGCGCAAGGGTGGTATCCCTTGGGCACCATTGTCACATCGCCATCCTCAACCGCCATAGACACATCAAGCTCGCGGGTTCCGTCTTCGCGCTTGTCTGTGTAAACGCGCTGGAAGGCAAAGCCCTGGCTCGGGTTCAGGCGGTGGTAATAGGTTTCCTCCAGGAAGGATTCCTGTGGCAAATTGTTCTGGTCATGCTTGTGCGGCGGGTAGCTGGATGTGTGTCCGCCCGGGGTTATCACCTCGACGACGAGCAGAGAATCTGCCGGTTCAAATTCCGGCAGAATGTTGGTGACATAGCGTGTGTTGGTGCCCTTGCCTCGCGTTTCCTGACCCAGCCTTGCCGGATCAATCACCCGGGCAGGGCGAGAGCCGCGGGCTGCCGGGGCTGTGCAGACGGCCAATTCCAGCTCGGTTGTTGCGGTGACGTTCCAGTCTGTTCCGGCCGGAACATAGACCGACCATGGCTTGCCTTCAAATGGCGTCATGCGCTTGCCAAGTTCGCCGAAACTTGTCTGGTCCGCGGTGACATGGCCTTTGCCAGTGACGAACACCAGACAGGCCTCGCGGTCCTTGGTGATACCGCTTGCGGTTTGTCCGGGGGACAGGCGGTGCAAGTCGAAGCCGACGTAGGTCCAGCCGGCGCTTTCCGGCGTGACATGCACGACACGGCCTTTGCCTGCAGCGGTCGAGACTTTAAGATTTTGCATCGCTGTCACCATTTTTGGGTTTTGGCTTATAATCATAGATCAATTGCCAGGCGGCAAGACCGGCCAGTCCTGTTGTCAGAACTCCCCAGAACGGATCTCCGAAGACCCATTCCATGATGGCCCAGGATATGCAGACAGCCACCGTCAGATATCGTGCCAACGGCTTTTCAAAAAATGGATGTTCGGGACCGATGATGTTCAAGCAAGGCCTGCTTTCTCTATGAAAGTTGAGCGGTCATTATAGCCGCTCAATCGCAATGGGACAAACCGGATCATAGTTTAAGCGTTAGGAAATCCTTGCGTCTCGACAGTGTAGCCTGCCGCAGTCATGACGCGCATCAATTCCTTGTGTCCGACCTCTGCCATTTTCAGCGGCGGGTTCTTTTTCGGGTCCTGTTCGGCTTCGACAACGAACCAACCCTCATAGCCATAGTCGGCAAATTTCTGGACGATAGCGCCGAAGTCCAGCGAGCCATCACCCGGCACGGTGAACGCGCCAAGCGCGACAGCATCAAGGAAAGACTGCTTCGTCCAATCCAGGCCTTTGATCACATCCATGCGCGCGTCTTTCACATGGACATGGCTGATGCGCTTGTGATGGTTGTCGATGGCGCGCAGCACATCTCCGCCGGCAAAAGCAAGATGGCCCGCGTCAAGCAACAGTGGGATGCCTTGCCCGGAATGTTTCATGAAGGCGTCGAGTTCATGCTCGAACTGCACGACGGCCGCCATGTGGTGATGGTAAGACAGCGGCATGCCCTGATCTGCACACCATTCGCCAAATTCTGTGACCTTGCGGGCATAAGACTTCATTTCGTCATCTGACAATACCGCCTTGCCTGCCAGCGGTTTGGAGCGGTCGCCCTGAATGGAGCGGCCAACTTCGCCATAGACGATGCATGGCGCATTCACTGCCTTGAACAATTCGATCATCGGCTGGATGCGAGCCTTGTTGGAGGCAAGGTCGTCCACGGTCAGCGTTCCCGAAAACCAACCGCCGCAGAGCGTCACGTCTGCGGCTTTGAGGATCGGCAGCATTTCTTCCGGATTGTTGGGGAAACGCCGGCCTTGCTCCATACCGGTGAAGCCTGCCGAGCGCGATTGGCGAAGGCATTCTTCCAGCGACACGTCGTCGCTCAGTTCCGCAAGATCATCGTTCCACCACGCAATGGGGGACATGCCGAGTTTGGCTTTCAATTTGTAACTCCAGTTTTGTTCACGTTCGGCTAACGAGCCGGTCAGTTGCCGATGCGCCGGTTTTGCCGCGCCTTTTCATATTTCGAGCGGGCGTCATTGACCGTTTTACGGACAGAGACTTCCGGCACGGCCACATCCCACCAGTTGCCGCCAGCTTCTGTAATGATCAACGGGTCAGTATCGATGACCACAACGCAGGTGCGCGTCTCGGCCTTCATCTTGTCGAGCGCCGATTCAAGCTCCGATACCGACGAGACTTTGACTGCAATTGCGCCCATGCTTTCGGCGTGGGCGCGGAAGTCGATATCTGGCAATTCCTTGTGCCAGGTGTCCTTCAGCAAATTGTTGAAGTTTGCGCCACCTGTCGCCATCTGCAGCCGGTTGATGCAGCCATAACCGCGATTGTCGAGAATGATGATGGTGATCTTGGTCCCCAACATGATCGAGGTCGCAACGTCCGAATTCATCATCATGTAGGAGCCGTCGCCAACCATGACGACGACATCTTCGTCGGGCTTGGCCAACTTGACGCCGACACCGCCTGCAATCTCATAACCCATGCAGGAAAAACCATACTCCATGTGATAGGAGCCCGGCGCGTCCTGTTTCCACAATTTGTGCAACTCTCCGGGAAGGCCGCCTGCAGCACCAACCAAGGTGACGTTTGAGCCGAAGTGCCGTTGCACGGCTCCAATGACCTGTGCGTCGGAGGGAAGGGTGGAATTGGTCGTCGCTGTGACTTTGTCCGCTTCAGCTTTCCAGTTGGAAAGGCCAATGGCAGACTTTTCAGTCCAATCTTTGGGAGCCTTGTAGGTGCCTGCCGCGCCCGAAAGCTCGGCAAGGCCTGCCAGCGCGTCGCAAACCAGCGTCTGGGCGCGGTGTTTGCCTGCGTCAGCCACTTGCGTATTCAGCGCGATGATCGTCTTGCCATCATTCTGGAAAAGCGACCAAGAGCCGGTGGTGAAATCCTGCAAACGGGTGCCGACGGCCAGAACCACGTCCGCTTCTCGGGCCAGATTATTGGCCGCAGATGTGCCGGTCACGCCAACTGCACCCATGTTGAGCGGATGGTCATGTGGCAGCGAGGACTTGCCCGCCTGCGTTTCGCAAACCGGGATGCCGTGCTTTTGCGCAAAGTCCGCGAGCGCTTGCGAGGCTTGCGAATACAAGACGCCGCCGCCGGATATGATCAGGGGCTTCTTGGCTTTTGACAGGAGGGCAGCTGCCGCGTGCAATTCGTTCAGCGATGGGCGGACGCGGCGGGTGGTCCAGACGCGGGTTTCAAAGAAGGTTTCCGGATAGTCGAATGCTTCGGCCTGCACATCCTGGCACAGGCTCAGCGTCACCGGTCCGCATTCGGACGGATCGAAGAACACCTGCATGGCGCGTTCCAGCGCCGGGATGATTTGTTCAGGGCGCGTGATGCGGTCGAAATAGCGCGAAACGGTCTTGAAACAGTCATTGGCCGACAGTGTGCCGTCGCTGAAATTTTCGATCTGCTGCAATACGGGATCGGGAATACGGTTGGCAAAAACATCACCGGGCAAGAGGAGCAGCGGTACACGGTCGACATGGGCAACGGCAGCTGCGGTCACCATGTTGATTGCGCCGGGTCCCAAAGAGGTGGTCGCGGCCATGGCCCTGCGGCGGAATGTTGCCTTGCCGAAAGCGGTGGCGGCGAGCGCCATACCCTGTTCGTTCTGGCCGCGCAGCGTCGGGAGTTGATCGCGGAATTGATAGAGCGCTTCACCAAGACCGGCGACGTTGCCGTGGCCGAAAATGCCCCAGACGCCCGCAAAATAGGGAACGGTCTTGCCGTCAACAATGGTCATTTGCTGCGTCAGAAAGCGGACCAGTGCTTGTGCCATGGTCAGGCGAACAGTTTTCATGTTTTGGTTCCTCCCGGTATATCTCTTGGCATTCAAGCTGACTTGGGCGCGCGGGCGCGCAGCCAAGCCGTTGTCAGCCGTTCAAAACGTCCTGCCATGTCATCAATGGCTTGATTGTCTGTGATGCGACCTGCAAGCCAATTTTCAGCGGCGTCGGCGAAGATGGTGCGGCCAATGGCAAAGCCTTTTACCACGCCGATATCGGCGACTGCTGCAAACGCGGCTTCCAATTCATGTTGCGGCGCTTCGAGGCCGAGCAACACCACGCCGCGGCAATAAGGGTCGCGTGCTTTGATGACGGCCTCGATGTTGCGCCAGGCGCTCACGTTTGATTGCGGCTCCAGTTTCCACCAGTCGGGGCGGATGCCAAGATCATAGAGTTCGGTCAGCGCGCGTTCGATGGTGTGATCGTCAAGCTTGCCGTGCTTGCCCGCAATGATTTCGACCAGCAGTTCGCGGCCAACCTTGCGCGAGGCGTCAAACAGGGTGCGCAGCTTTTCCTGCTGTTCCAGCTTCAATTCCGCCGGATCATCGGGGTGGTAGAAGCAGAGGCATTTGATGGTGTGGCTGAGTGGCCAATCAATCAATTCGGAGCCGATGTCCTGTGTAAATTCAAACCGCAACGGGCGCGTGCCGGGACGCTCAACCGGGCGGCCGATCCAGTCAAACTTGTGCTTGGACGCTTCGAACATGGCAAGGCGTCCGTATTTTTCGTCGAGCAACATGCCGTAGCCCGGACGGCCTTGCGAAACCTGTGTAGCGGCCTTTACGGCCAGCACTTTGAACTCCGGGATGCGTGACGGATCTGCGCCGACGCGGTTTGCCGCGTCAACCAGTTGCATGCGGTGGTCAATGGCCAACGCCATCATGGACGGAATGTTGCCGCGCCGTGTGGTCGCCCAATGAATGTGGTTGATGTCCTCGTCCTTGCGCAGCGCCAGATGTTTGGAGCCTTTTTCAAGGAAGTAGCTGAGTTCTTCCCAAGTTGCATATTCGGGCGAGCACAAGAGGCGCGAGACGGCGAAGGCGCCGCAGGCATTGGCCCAAGTCGCCGACGTCTTGTGGTTCTCGCCGCGCAGCCAGCCGCGCAGGAAGCCGGACATGAATGCATCGCCAGCGCCAAGAACATTGTAGATCTCGATTGGAAAGCCGTCGCCGACAATGCCGTCTTCCAGATTATCCGAAATCGCACCGTCGTAAACGATGCATCCTTTGGCTCCGCGCTTCAAAACAATGGTACCAGTGGACAGCAAGCGAATGGTTTTGAGCGCTGCCAGCAGATTGTCTTCGCCGGATGCAATCAGCACCTCTTCTTCAGTGCCGACAATCAGGTCGCAATCGGGCAGCACAGTCTTGAGACGGGACGAAACCACGTCGGATTTCACGTAGCGCTCGAAACCGGCGTCATGGCCTGCAAGGCCCCAAAGGTTCGGGCGGTAGTCGATGTCGAACACCACTTTGCCGCCGTTCACTTTGGCGATTTTCATTGCCTTGCGCTGGGCTCTTTCGGTGTTGGGGTGCGAAAAATGGGTGCCGGAGACGAGCACCGACTTTGAAGATTTGACGAAAGCCTCGTCCACATCATTTTCGTCAATTGCCATATCTGCGCAGTCGGGGCGATAGAAGATCATGGGCGAAACGCCTTCGTCTTCGACGGCGAGCAGCACCAGCGCGGTTAACCGATCGGGGTCCACCTTGATGCCTTGCGTTGCCACGCCTTCGCGTGCGCATTGCTCGATGATGAAGCGGCCCATCTGTTCCTTGCCGACGCCTGTGATCAGGCCGGATTTGAGGCCGAGACGCGCTGTGCCGATGGAGATATTTGCCGGGCACCCGCCGACGGATTTGGAGAAGGTCGCAATGTCTTCGAGCCGCGATCCGATCTGCTGGCCATAAAGGTCAACCGAGGATCGGCCAATGGCGATGACGTCCAGCGCATGGCTCTCGTTTGCAGACATGATGGATTTCCTTCGTTGCGCGCGCCTTGTGGCTATAATGCCTATGGACGTTTGCGTCATTAGTGATTATGAGTGACGAAATGAAACATAAATTCCGTTCTCTTGTCAATTCAGAATTTATGTTCCATTTTATAAATCCACCATTTCAGGAGAAAAAACATGCTGCGCTTTGGGCTCTTGGGAGCCGGCCGTATCGGTCAGGTCCACGGCAAGAACATCGCCACCAATCCGCGCGCCAAACTGGTTGCGCTTTATGATCCATTCCCGGAAGCTGCCAAGTCGCTTGCGGCTGCGACCGGCGCTGAAATCCGCGATATGGACGCCATCATCAACGGCAAGGACATTGATGTCATTGTCATCTGCACTCCGACCGACACCCACGCCGATCTGATCGAACGTGCGGCGAAGGCCGGCAAGGCGATCTTCTGTGAAAAGCCGGTTGATCTGGACGTCAAGCGCGTCGAGAAAACGCTGAAGCTTGTCGAAAAAGCCGGTGTGCCGTTGATGGTCGGCTTCAACCGCCGTTTTGATCATCACTTCGGCAACCTCAAGAAGCGCATCGATGCCGGCGTTGTCGGCAATGTCGAACTGGTCACGATTCTGTCGCGCGATCCGGGCGCACCCCCGGTTTCCTATATCGAGCGTTCCGGCGGCCTGTTCCGTGACATGATGATCCACGATCTGGACATGGCGCGCTTCCTGCTTGGCGAAGAACCGGTGGAAATCCATGCGGTCGCATCGGCCATCGTCGATCCGGCAATTGGCAAAGCCGGCGATGTTGACACCGCTGCTGTTCTTTTGAAAACAGCATCCGGTAAGATTTGCCAGATTTCCTGCTCACGCCGCGCCACTTATGGCTACGACCAGCGCATTGAAGTGCATGGCTCGAAGGGGCTTCTGTCTGCCGGCAATGTGCACGAGACCACGGTGAAGTTTGCTTCGGCTACCGGCATCAGTGCCGATCCGGTGCAGAACTTCTTCCTGGAGCGCTACAATCCGGCTTACCAGAATGAGATCAACGCTTTGATTGATGCGATTGAAAACAAAACAGCGCCGAGCCCGTCTGGCCGTGATGGACTGTTGGCTCTCGTCTTGGCTGATGCGGCCACCAAGTCGCACCAGACAGGCAAGCCGGTCAAACTCGGCTGATACGTCTAACGCTGAACACAAGCCCGCGCTGCTACCCGGCGCGGGTTTTTTAATTTTTACGGATGGCGCAGGCGTCGCCGTTCTTCGCCAATGCCGATCGCGATCGCATTGGCCAGCGCCATCGTTGCGGTTATCGAGCGGAAGCCGGCGAAATCACTCTCGGCAATTTCAAACCACAGCTTTGACATCGGCGTCAGCGGCGAAAAGGCACTGTCGGTGATCGAAACAATCGGAACGCCGGCCCGGTGCAAAATGCGGGCATGATCGACGGTGCCTGAAGAATAGGGGGCGAAGGATACGGCCAGCGCTGCATCCTTTTTTGTGGCGTAATCCATCATTTCCGGTTCAATGCCGAAAGGAGAAGATACCAGTTGCGTGCGAACCTTCATCTTGCCGAGCACATAGGCAAGGTAGGTGCTGACCGGAAACGAACGGCGTTGCGCCAACAGGTAAATGGTGTCCGCCCCGGCGAGCAGTTTCACCGCATCCTCAAAAGTCTGCGAGGAGACGCGCGATACCATCGTGTCAATCGAAGCGCTGGCGGCGGCAATGACGCCTGAGAATATCTTGTTGACGCCATTGTCTCCCATCGTTTCCATGATGGTCTCGAGGCGGTCGTCGTAGCTTGAACCACGCTCCCGCAGGCGCTCCCGGAACACGGTCTGCAAATCCGAAAACCCGTCATAGCCGATGGCCTGCGCAAAACGCACCAGCGTCGAGGGTTGTACGCCGGAACTGTCGGCAATGGAGGCTGCGGTGCCAAAAGCGATCTCGTCGGGATTGTCCAGCGCGAACACGGCAACCTGCGCAAGACGCTTTGGCAAGTCGGGCTTGCGGTCCATTATGAGTGATTTCAGGGTCTGGTAGTCACGCGGCGGTTTCATATTGTCCCTGTGCATCACTGTTTGCGTGCGATTAATTGGAAGGAAAATTCCATAAAGTGCAAGTCTGTTCCAAAAATAGTCTTCGAATCAAGGCCCGCGTTTATCGCGATGATGGCAATCAATCAATCTTTTCCATCTTTGCTAGAACTCGGTTGTCGAATGCAACGCGTGTGCGCAGCTTTCTGGCTCTTGCCTTCCGCTCTCTGATCAACAAGATGGTGCGATGGCCTTCACACTGCGTCAGCTTCAATATTTTGTCGCCGTTGCCGAAAGCGGCACGGTATCCGGGGCCGCGCAGAATCTGGCGATTTCGCAATCATCAGTGACCGAAGCCATCAAGGATCTGGAGAATGATCTTGGTGTTTTGCTGTTTGACCGACATGCGCGGGGCCTTTCAATCACCCACAAGGGGCAGCAATTTCTGCGCCACGCTACCCGCATTTTGACCGATGTTTCCGATGCCAAGCGAACACTGGCCGATGAACCGGGCGCAAAAGCAGGCCGTCTCCAGCTTGGCGTCACGTCGCTCGTTGCCGGCTATGTCTTGTCCGATGTCTTGTCGCGCTATCGCCGCGCCTATCCGGAAACGCAAGTTTCGGCCATCGAGGACAATGGAGATTATCTCGAGCATCTGTTGATCGGCGGCGAACTGGACGTGGCCGTCATGGTGACCTCCAATCTGCGTGACCGGATGGCGCTCCAGGCGGAGATTTTGGAAGTCTCGCCCTATCGTCTCTGGTTGCCGATCTCACACCGGCTGTCATCCGCCGATTCAATTTCGATGAGCGATATTGCGCAAGAGCCGCTGATCATGCTGACGGTGGATGAAATCGAGGAGAATACCGGCAAGTTGATGGCTGCCTTTGGCGCACGGCCCAATGTCGCTTTCCGCACCCGTTCGGTGGAGGCTGTCCGTTCGCTTGTCGCTACTGGCGCTGGCATCGCGCTGTTGCCGGACCTCGTCTATCGCCCTTGGTCGCTCGAAGGGGACAAGATCGAATCGCGCGATGTTTCCGGACAATTGCCTGCGGTTCAGGTCGGTATTGTCTGGCGCAAAGGCTCCGGCCTGCCGGAGACAGCGCGGGATTTCATCAAGGTTGCGCAATTGCACCGCGGCGGACGGGGACGAACCGAGCGCAGCACTTGATATCGGAAATTCCGATAGATCAATTCTGAATTATGAATTTGCGAAAGCTAACGTTTTGCTGAAATCTGCCAGCATGGGATGAAGCATGCCTCCAAAGCTGGGGCAAAAGGAACGGCGCATCCTCTGTTTAAGGGAGATTTTCATGAAAAAGATTCTGAATTCCTGCACCGCAATCGCATTGACGCTATCTGTCACCGCGCCTACCTCTGCCGAAATGATGAAAGAGCTCGGCAAGGGCGAAGGCGCTGTCAATATTGTGGCTTGGGCCGGCTATATCGAGCGCGGCGACACGGACAAGGCCTATGATTGGGTCACCGAGTTTGAAAAGGCGACTTCGTGCAAAGTGTCGGTGAAGACGGCCGCAACATCTGACGAAATGGTCGCGTTGATGAATGAAGGCGGGTTTGATCTTGTAACCGCCTCAGGCGATGCCTCGCTCCGTTTGGTTGCCGGAAAGCGCGTTCAGGAAATCAACACGGCGTTGATCCCGTCATGGGGCACAATCGACCCGCGTCTGCAAAATGCGCCTTGGCATACTGTTGATGGCAAGCACTACGGCACGCCTTACGTCTGGGGTGCGAATGTTTTGATGTACAACACCAATGTCTTCAAGGAAGCGCCGAAGAGCTGGAATGTGGTGTTTGAAGAGATGAACCTGCCGGACGGCAAGTCCAACAAGGGCCGCGTTCAGGCCTATGATGGGCCGATCCACATTGCCGACGCTGCCAACTATCTGATGTTCCACAAGCCTGAGCTTGGCATCAAGGATCCGTACGAACTCAATGAAGATCAGTACAAGGCAGCGCTCGACCTTCTGCGCGTCCAGCGCACGCTGGTTGGCCGCTACTGGCACGACGCCATGATCCAGATTGACGATTTCAAGAATGAAGGTGTTGTTGTTTCCGGCTCGTGGCCTTTCCAGGTGAACGTGCTTCAGGCTGACAAGGATGCGATGGCCAAGACGCCCGTTGCCTCCACCTTCCCTGAAGAGGGTGTCACCGGCTGGGCCGATACCACCATGCTCCACGCCGAGGCAGAGCATCCGAACTGCGCTTACATGTGGATGGAGCATTCGCTGTCGGCCAAGGTTCAAGGAGATGTGTCTGCCTGGTTCGGCACCGTTCCGTCCGTGCCTGCCGCCTGCAAAGGCAATGAACTTCTGACCGATGGCGGTTGCGCTTTGAACGGCGGCGACAATTTCGACAAGATCAAGTTCTGGAAAACCCCGCAGACCAAATGCGCTACGCAGGGCGATGCCTGTGTGCCGTATTATCGGTGGGTATCGGACTACATCGGCGTCATTGGCGGGCGTTAAAATCCGCGCGGGCGGCCGACTGCGCGCAACTTTCTGCGCTTCCGGTGCTCATGGACGTTAGTCCATTCCGCTCCGGTTCTCGAAAGTTACGTGCATTCGACTCGCCATCCCGAATTTTTGCAGCGGCGGTGCTTGCAGGTGCCGCTGCTTTTCAGGAAAATTTCATGACGATTGCTGTCAAATTCGATGCTGTTTCCCGGCACTTCGGCACGGTGCGTGCTGTTGATTGCGTCGATCTCGAGATTGCCGAGGGCGAGTTTTTCGCCATGCTCGGGCCGTCGGGATCGGGCAAGACGACTTGCCTTCGCCTGATCGCAGGGTTTGAACAGCCAACATCGGGGAGCATCGAAATCTTCGGCGAAAGAGCCGAAGGTGTCCCGCCCTACCGACGCAGCGTCAACACCGTGTTTCAGGATTATGCGCTGTTCCCGCATCTGACTGTCCTTGACAATGTGGCTTATGGCTTAATGGTCAAGGGTGTCGAAAAATCTGCACGGTTAAAGGCTGCGGAAGACGCGCTGGCGATGGTCAAGCTGCCGGGCTTTGGTGCGCGCAAGCCATCGCAATTGTCCGGTGGCCAGCGACAGCGGGTGGCGCTTGCGCGGGCGTTGGTCAACAAGCCACGCGTTCTCCTCCTTGACGAACCGCTTGGTGCGCTGGATTTGAAGCTGCGTGAACAGATGCAGGAGGAACTCAAAACTCTGCAGAAATCGCTTGGCATCACCTTCATTTTCGTCACGCATGACCAAGGCGAGGCCCTGTCGATGGCCGATCGTGTTGCCGTGTTCAACGATGGCAAGATTGTGCAGGCCGGTTCACCTGCGGAAGTTTATGGCAAGCCGCGCACAAGATTTGTTGCTGATTTTGTCGGCTCATCAAATGTTCTCACGCCAGACCTTACAGCAAAAGTTTCAGGTCAGCGGCGCTGGTCCAGCCTGCGCCCTGAGCAGGTCACACTTGCCGCGTCCAAGGCGAGTGGTGTTCTGGAAGCCCGCATGGTCGCCGCGCACTATCTTGGCAGCACAACGCGGGTGGTAACCGAGGCAGGCGGCCAGCGCATAGCCGGGGTTGTTCAGGCCGGACAAGCGGTGCCGGAAGCCGGCTCGCTGGTGCATCTGGCTTTCGACAAGGCAGCCCTGCATTTTCTGGAAGACCAGCCATGAGCGCCCAAGGCACCAGTCCAATGGTTCGGCCATCGACTGGTGGTGTCGCGGCCCGCATGGCAGACCGGTTCTGGCGCCAGCCGAAACTGTTGCTGGTTACCCTTCTGGCGTTGCCGCTTGGTTGGCTGGTGTTTGTCTATATCGGCTCGCTGCTCGTGCTTTTGCTGCAAAGCTTTTACTCGATTGACGAGATGTCCGGCCTTGTCGTGCCGGAATTTACGCTCAAGACCTATGGCGAACTGTTCACGCCATCAAACCTTGATATCATCGTGCGCACGCTTTTGATGTCGAGCGCAGTGACGCTCGCCTGTGCGACCATCGCCTTTCCCATCGCTTATTTCGCCGCGCGTTATGCCAAGGGCAAATGGAAGGCGCTGTTTTATCTCGGCGTCATGTTGCCGCTGTGGTCGAGCTATCTGGTCAAGGTCTATGCGTGGAAATTGATCCTTGCCAAGGAAGGGATTCTCACTTGGATCTTTACCAAGCTGCATCTGACTTTCTTGCTTGATGCGTTGTTGTCCACGCCTGTCATTGGCGGCAATTCGCTTTCGGTTTCGTATATCGGCACATTTCTTGTTTTCGTCTATGTCTGGCTGCCATTCATGATCCTGCCCGTTCAGGCGGCGCTGGAGCGGGTGCCGGGCAATCTCATTGAAGCATCGGGCGATCTTGGCGCCAATTCACGTCAGACCTTCCGGAACGTGATTTTCCCGCTGGCGCTGCCGGGCATTGTTGCGGGGTCCATTTTCACCTTCTCGCTGACAATGGGGGACTACATCATCCCGCAAATCATCGGCTCCTCTCGCCTGTTCATCGGGCAGGCGGTCTACGCGCAACAGGGGACGGCAGGCAACATTCCGCTCGCCGCTGCGCTTACGGTCGTGCCGGTTGTCATCATGGGCGTCTATCTCTACGCCGCCAAGCGAATGGGGGCTTTTGATGCGCTCTGAAAAGGACGGCCAATCTCCATTCTGGTTGAAAATCGCTGCGGGCGCCGGCCTTGCGTTCCTGCATTTGCCCATCCTTCTTATTTTTCTTTACGCTTTTACGACGGAAGAAAAATCCTACGCCTTCCCGCCGCCCGGCCTCACCACACAATGGTTTGGCATCGCGCTCCAACGGCCGGATGTGCGCGAAGCGATGCTCCTGTCGATCAAGGTGGCCAGCCTTGCCACGGCGCTTGCCTTGGTGCTTGGCACCATGCTGGCAGCTGCCGTATCCCGCTCAAAATTCTTCGGGCGTGAAACGATTTCGCTGCTTGTCATTTTGCCGATTGCGCTGCCCGGCATCATCACCGGCATTTCTCTGCGCGCTGCGTTCGGCATGTTCGACATCCCGTTTTCATTCTGGACCATCGTGCTTGGCCACGCGACGTTTTGCATCGTCGTCGTCTACAACAATGCTGTCGCGCGTTTCCGTCGGGTGTCGGGCTCGCTGATAGAGGCGTCAATGGATCTGGGCGCAGACGGGTTCCAGACCTTTCGCCATGTGGTGTTGCCCAACATTGCAACAGCGCTTCTTGCTGGCGGGATGCTCGCATTCGCGCTGTCGTTTGATGAGGTCATCGTCACCACGTTTACTGCCGGTCAACAACAAACACTGCCGATCTGGATGCTGGAGGAACTGGTGCGCCCGCGCCAGCGTCCTGTCACCAATGTGGTCGCCATTGCAGTGGTCATCTTCACACTCATTCCCATTCTCGCCGCTTTCTACCTGACCCGCGATGGCGATCAGGTAGCGGGCCAAGGCAAATAATATCCAGAGGAGGTTTTCATGACTGTTCACTTCAACACTGAAATGCTGATCGGCTCGCAATTCGTCAAAGGTACGGAGCAGGCAGAGCAGGTGCTCAACCCGAAGACCGGCGGCCTGATCCTTGAACTGCCGGAAGCCTCCGAAGCGCATATCAACGCCGCTGTCGCTGCCGCAGAAACCGCCTTCACTTCATGGTCGCGCACCACACCATCGCAGCGCTCAAATTATCTGCTCAAAATCGCGGACGCCATCGAGCGGGATGCGCAAGAGTTTGCCCGCCTTGAAGCGCTCAATTGCGGCAAGCCGATCAATGCGGTTTTGAACGATGAAATACCGGCCATTGTTGATTGTTACCGCTTCTTTGCCGGCGCCGTGCGCACCATGCCGGGGCAGGCGGCTGGCGAATATCTGCCGGGCCATACATCGATGATCCGCCGCGATCCGATTGGCGTGGTTGGCTCCATCGCTCCTTGGAATTATCCCTTGATGATGATGGCGTGGAAACTCGCGCCAGCCATTGGCGGGGGCAACACCGTGGTGTTCAAGCCCTCCGAACAGACGCCGCTGACAGCGCTGAAAATGGCAAGACTGCACGCAGACATTTTGCCGGAAGGCGTGGTCAATGTCGTGCTTGGCCGGGGTGAGAGCATCGGCAATGCGCTGATCAACCATCCGGGCATCAACATGGTGTCGATCACCGGCGATGTCGCCACCGGCAAGAAGGTGCTTCAGGCGGCGGCCAAGTCGGTCAAGCGCACCCATCTGGAACTTGGTGGCAAGGCCCCGGTGATCGTGTTCGATGATGCGGACCTGGACGAGGTTGTTGGCGGCCTGCGCGCTTTCGGCTTTTACAATGCCGGACAGGATTGCACTGCAGCTTGCCGGATCTATGCCGGCGCAAAAATCTATGACCGTCTGGTCGCCGATCTTTCAGACGCCGTTTCGACCATCAAGTTCGCCTCTGCCGACGATACGGAAAACGAGATCGGGCCGCTTATTTCCAAGCGCCAGCGTGATCGTGTCGCGTCCTTCGTCGAGCGCGCCTCCGAACACAAGCACATCGACATCACGGCCGGCGGCAAGCAGCATCCGGGGACCGGCTTTTTCTATGAGCCGACTGTTGTCGCCGGTGCCTTGCAATCTGACGAAATTGTCCGGCGTGAAGTGTTCGGGCCGGTGGTTTCGATCACCAGATTTGATGACGCGGATGATGCGGTCAAATGGGCCAACGACAGTGATTACGGCCTTGCCTCTTCCGTCTGGACAAAGGACGTGGCCCGCGCCATGTCGACAGCAGCGCAACTTCGCTACGGCTGCACATGGGTGAACACCCACTTCATGCTGGTCAATGAAATGCCGCATGGCGGCCTGAAGCA
>JANMEX010000003.1:0-15381 GCA_031377485.1 Phyllobacteriaceae bacterium | reverse complement strand
TGGAAAAAGGCCTGGCGGATCGCGGCATTCCTCTGGCCTCTGTCAACAAGATGAAGCCGTGGATGATTGCAGGGCTTGTGGCGCTCCCGGCTTGTGAATTGAAGCGAAAGAAGGGTGGCGCGCCGTTCCTCGACATCAAGCTGGCCAAGGATGCACTGGCTGCAGGCAAGAAGATCGACGGGCTTGAAACCATGGTTGAGCAAATCGATGCCATGGCCGCGCTGCCGCTTGATTTTCACATTCAGGGCCTTGTCGATACTGTCAAACTTGGCAGTGAGATGGAAGACGTCATGGAGACCATGATCGTACTCTATAGCGAAGGCCGCACCGGCATGATTATGCCGTTTCTCAAAAGTATTGCCCCGGAAGGTGCAAACGACAGCGCCAAATATGGCGACTTTGAAGAGGTCATGATCAACGCACGCAACGGTGTTATGGCCAAGCGGGCAGAATCAATCCTTGCCAGCGGCAACGCATTTATTGCCGTAGGCGCAATGCATCTTTCTGGCGCACAGGGTCTCGTCGAAAAATTCCGCAGTGCCGGTTATACTGTTGAGCAGATTGCCCGCTGATTCCGTCTTGCGACGCGACATTGGATAAAACGCGTCTCTAAAAGCCTCGAACGGGAACAAATCCACCCAGCCTGCGTTTCTTCACCATGGATAGAAATCCTTGAAGGAGCCTTACTATGTCTGATCGTCCTAATGAAAAGCCTACCATCATCCAAACTTCTTCCGGCAGCAGTGGCTGGATCTTTGCAATTATTGTTGCCATGCTGCTCGCAGCTGGCGTGTGGTATATGTATGGCAGCAACACGGCGACAACTGACCCCGTGAACATCAACATCGAGACGCCCAAGGTTGAAGCCCCGAAAGCTGATGCGCCTGCGCCGGCTGAAGTGCCTGCCCCGGCCCCCGCTGAAGCGCCTGCGCCGGCTGCGACGCCAGCACCTGCCGCACCTGCCGCCAATCCGTAATCGCTTCAGGCAGTTGGCAAAGTTTCAGCCGATAATTTTTGGCCGCTCCAAGGAGCGGCCATTTTGCATTTGGTGTGATAGTGCAAACTCAGACAGCTTTCATCAGTTCAACCAACTGGTCTAGCGCCGCACCCCAACCGGTATGGAAGCCCATATCCGAATGCGCTTTGGCACCGGCTTGATCAGCATGACGGACTGTTGCGGAATAGCGCGTTCCCTCTCCCTCATGGGCCATCGCAATTGTTGCGGTAAAAAGAAACCCGCCAATTGGAGCAAGGGCTGGACGGTAGCCACGCGTCAGCGCTGAGGTCCAGATGAGCCGACTGTTGGGAATGGTCTCAAGGAAACAGCCTTCTCCCGGAAACTCCTGACCTTCGGGCGAGCGCATCACTGTTACAAACCGTCCGCCCGGGCGAAGATCAATTTCACAGTGGATGGTTTGCCAAGGCTTGGGCGTGAACCATTGTTTTATAAGCTCCGGCTCTGTCCAGGCTCGCCAGACCTTGTCGGGCGATACAGGCACGACACGCTCCAGCACCAGATCAAGTTTTGGGTCGATGGGTATCATTGTCAGTCCTCCATGTTTTCCAGAAGCAATGCGTATGTCTGATCGAAACGATGCACATGAAGTTGGCACTGCGCACATGGCCATCTTTGGACGAAAACGTGTGTTTGCTGACTAAGTTCCAATGGCATCACGCGGCCCTTTTTGCGGGATTTCACAAAGTCGCTCAATCATGGCTTGGCACGCGAAGTCCAGGAGTACTTGTAAAATCTGAACCTGATGGAAAGCATGGCTTTGCCTGAGCCAAATGAAATCCTGAAATTAGCTTGGGTCAACAGCTAAATGCTGACATCCTGCCGCGCGGTCTTTGCCAGCATTGCCGGCACTATGATGCGATGGAACGGCTTGACCAAAGCCAGATAGATCCGGCCAAGACTGTTGTGGGTTTTGACAATTGTCGAAGCCGTAACAGCCTGCCTGTTGCCGCCCAGATCCTTGACGTCAACCAGCAAACGAAAATCGAGATGGCGGTCGTTCATACCCAACACCAGCCGGTGCGGATTGCTCTCGATGATGGGAAACATTCCGATGTTGTCAGCACCCGCCTTCGCGCGGGAAGGATCAGCTCCCGGCTTGAGACCAAACGGTTTGACAAGGACGGTCCGCAGCCGAAGAAGGCGATTGATCCAGGACGGTGCACCATAGACAGCGCGCCTTGCTGCTTCGACCGGGTCAAGATTCTGGCCTTCAACAACCACCTGAAACGCATCGCCAAACTGCGCACCCGGCAAGATGGTGTCCGGGATATCAAAGGCAACTTCGGCAGGTTTCATGAACGTGCTCCCTTGGTCCACAATCATCCGCCTGAAAAACAGGAAATGCCATGTGGCATCAAGACGCAAAAAGGGCCGGGTTTGTTACCCGGCCCACAACACTGAGACAAATGCTATTTGCCAAGTCCCGAAGCCTGAGACAGTACATGATAGATATAGTTTTCATCGACCGTCCCGCCGAACAGATAAGCCTGCGGACCGGAAGCGTAGATGGCAACGTCTTCACCGCCATGCGTTTCAGAGGCGAGCGGCACGCCTGCCTGTTGGATGAAATCGACTGATTCCGTATCGACATCCGACAAATCGGGACGCACGCCGGCCGGCAGCGCGGCCGCCGCGACTTCGCCTTCTTTCAACGCCGGAAACACGCCGCCGGGGCCATTGGCAAACCCGAGTGTCGTGTACGGCTTTCCGTCAGCTGCCAGCATCTTCTTGCCATCGACATCAACGGCGACGCCCAGAATCGGGTTGTCGCGCTTCGGATAGCCAGCAATCGTCATGGTGTGACTGTGATCGGCAGTGACAACAACCAAAGTGTCAGCCGGATTGGTCATGCCCATGACAACCTTGACAGCCTCATTGAAAGCAAGCGTTTCACCGAGTGCACGCGCGGCATTGCCCTCGTGTTCAGCATGATCGATGCGCCCGCCTTCAATCATCAACACATAACCGTCAGCATCCTGACTGAGACGCTCGATGGCGACCGTGGTCATTTCGGCGAGCGATGGCTCGCCTTTTATGTCTTTCGCACGATCGGCCTCGTACAGCATGTGCGAGCGCTGAAACAGGCCAAGGATGCTTGGCGACGTCTTGATGTCGAGCGCGTCAAATCCGGCTTTGTCAAAAACAACGACGTGATTGTTGCCCTTGGCAATCCATTCCTTGGTCAGGTCGCGCTTGTCCGTGCGCTCACCCATTTTGCCCTCATCTTCTGGATCGGCCGTTTCTGCAGTCAGAAAATTGCTGCGCCCGCCGCCAAGCGCAACTTCCATGCCGTCGCCGGCCGGCCAATTGACCAACTGGTCTGCAATATCCTTGCAGCCTTCGGCAGCCTTGTCGCCAAGTTGTTTGTTGTTCTCCCAATCGCGGTTGGCAGAATGGGCAAAGGCGGCAGCAGGGGTGGCGTGGGTGATGCGCGTCGTTGTGACAGCCCCGGTGGATTTGCCGGCAGCTTCTGCAAGTTCAAAAATCGTCGTGACTTCCTTGCCTTTTGACCCCGCGCAGTCTTTCAATACTGCATCAGAGTTCAAACCCAGGATGTCATTGCGTGTCTTGATGCCTGTGGTCATGGCAGTGGCAGACGGGGCTGAATCGGTCACCTGCGCATCCGCACTGTAGGTGCGCGAAAGTGCAAGATAGGGGAAGGCTTCAAAAGCAAGTTTGTTGGAGACGCCGTCCTTGCCATTTTTCTGGCCGTCATAAATACGGCTGGCCGTGATCATCGGAATGCCCATGCCATCGCCGATCATCAAAATGATGTTCTTGGCCTTGCCCGTGTTCGGCAAAAGCGCCAGGCGTTCCGCCAGCTGCGCTTCTGCACTCTTGAAATAGGGGTCAGCTGATTGTGGCAAGCTTTGCTGTGCCGAAGCACAAACACCCATCGTTGCCAAAGCAACACCCGAAAGAAGCAATCTCGTGAAAATCATCTCGCAATCCTTGTTTCCATTAACAATCAATGCCGGAAACTAGGATTGCGAGGTGACGTGCTTGTGACAGTCTGTAGACTTCAGATGTGAATGGATTTAGCGAACGTTCCAAGTGCCGCCTCGCGGACGGCCTCGCTCATGGTCGGATGTGCGTGGCAAGTGCGGGCGAGATCCTCTGATGAGCCACCGAATTCCATCAGTACGCAGCATTCGTGGATCAACTCGCCAGCGCCATACCCAACGATGTGGACACCCAGGACCTTGTCCGTCACGGCATCGGCCAAAATTTTCACAAAACCATCCGTATGCTGCATGGCACGGGCGCGACCGTTGGCCGTGAAGGGGAATTTGCCGGCTTTATAAAGCACACCTGCCGCTTTCAGCTCTTCCTCGGTCTTGCCGACAGAGGCGACTTCTGGTGACGTATAAACAACGCCAGGAATCACGTCGAAATTTACATGCCCATGCTGACCAGCCATGATTTCAGCAACGGCAACGCCTTCGTCTTCCGCTTTATGCGCCAGCATCGGGCCTTTGATCACGTCACCGATGGCATAAATGCCGGTGACCGACGTTTGCCAGTGGCCATCGACTTCAACCCGACCACGGTTGTCGAGGACAACGCCAGCCTTGGCGAGGCCAAGCCCTTCAGTGAACGGCTTGCGGCCCGTGGCAACGAGAACGACATCGGCATCAATGGTTTCAGCGGCACCGCCGGCAACCGGCTCGAATGTGACAATCGCGCCCTTTTTGGCTTTCGCAACGCCAGTGACCTTGGCGCTCATTTTGAATTCCATGCCCTGCTTTTGCAGGATGCGCTGGAACTGCTTGGACACATCACCATCCATTGCACCCAATATCTTGTCGAGATATTCAATGACCGTGACTTTGGCGCCAAGCCGCGCCCAGACGGAGCCAAGCTCGAGCCCGATCACGCCACCGCCGACCACGACCAAATGACCCGGCACCTTGTCGAGCGCAATTGCGCCGGTGGAAGACACGATGGTCTTTTCGTCAAACGCCACTTCGACACCAGGAATGCCGGCAACATCCGAACCGGTGGCGATAACAATATTCTTGGCCTCGACAATGGTCTCGGTTCCGTCATTGGCGGTCACCTTGACCTTGCCCTGACCCAAAACAGTTCCGGTACCGGTGATGGTCTCGACCTTGTTTTTCTTAAACAGGAAAGCAACACCCTTGACGTTCGCGTCCACGACCGCATCCTTGTGGGCCATCATCTTGGGTAGATTCAGTTTTGGTTTTGAGATTTCCACACCGAGCGCGTCAAACGAATGCCCTGCCTCTTCAAACATCTCGGAGGCATGGAGCAGCGCCTTGGACGGAATGCAGCCGATGTTGAGGCACGTGCCGCCAAGTGTCGGGTTCTTTTCGACAACCGCGACGCTGAGGCCAAGCTGTGCCGCCTTGATGGCGCAGACATAGCCGCCGGGGCCGGAGCCGATAATCACAACATCATAAGCCATGGTATATACCTTCCTTGAAAATCAGCGGCCGCCCGAAACGTCAACGATGGAGCCGGTTATATAGGATGCCTTGTCAGACAACAGCCAGACAATGGTTTGAGCCACCTCTTCCGGAGTCCCTTCGCGCTTCATCGGCAGCGTCTCACGCAACAGCGCAACACGGTTCGGCGCGCCGCCGGATGCGTGAATATCCGTGGCGATGATCCCGGGGCGCACGGCATTGACCCTGATGCCTTCTTCGACGACCTCAAGTGCAAGACCAATGGTCATCGTATCGATCGCAGCTTTCGAGGCAGCGTAGTCGACATACCAGCCAGCGCCGCCAAGGCGCGCGGCAGCAGATGAAACATTGACGATGACGCCGCCTCTGCCGCCATGCCACATTGACATGCGCCGCACAGCTTCTGCGCAGCAAAGCATCGGGCCAATGGCGTTGATACGAAACATCCGATCAATTCGCGCGGCGCTCATGGCATCCACGCGAGATCTTTCATCGACGACGCCGGCATTGTTGACCAAGCCGGATATCGGCCCAAGCCGCTGCTCGACTTCGGCAAATAGCATTTTTATGGCGGAAGGATCGGACACGTCCGCTTGAATGGCACATGCTTCTCCGCCCCCGGCCGTGATCGCGGCAACAATGCGATCCGCTGCCGCCTCGTCCTTGAGAAAATTCACCGCCACGCGCCAGCCATCCTTCGCCGCCTCTATGGCAGTGGCTGCGCCAATACCTCGTGAACCACCGGTGACAACAAGGACTTTGCTTTTCATTCCTGACACGCCTTCATCCTGAAAACGTCGTCTGCTTTGGCGGGGCCTGCAAGCGGTGTCTTGAATGTGTGATCCAGGAGATCGCGTGACAGGTCCGGCAGTAAAAGTGCCTCAGCGTAGGGTGAGCCTCGCTTGCCGATGAATGGAGCGTTGGCATCTTTTGTGAGGCCGTAGATCACGCCTTGCCAGACAGTACAGGCATCAAGCTCTTCGCCGGTAACATCACCATCCGGGCAATGATCCATAATGATCCCATTGGGCCGGTCCGGTTCTTTCGACCACATGACGACGCCATGAAGTTCAGTGGGTCCGACCCGCAGCTTGAACTCGTGCTCCGCTGCCTGATTGTCGAGTGGCGGCAGAAACGTCAAGCTGTTGCCGGACGTATCTTCATAGATCGCAAGCTCCTGCGGGCAGGCCGCATTGGCGGGTGAAGCCATGGAAGCCAAGAGTGCCAGGGGCAGAAGAGCACGCATCAGTTGGCTTTGGCCTGAACCAGCGCCAGTCTCAAACCGAGACCAACGAACAGGACGCCTGTAACCTGGTTGAACGCGCGGCCGTATTTCAGGAAACGTTCGCGCACCGGCTTTGACGTGAAAAAGAATGAGACGCCGACAAACCACACGATCAAAGCAGAGGCCATGCCGAGGCCATAGCTGAACTGGACAATGACGGGTGTGTGCGGTGAGACAAGCGCCGAAAACAGCGACAGGAAAAACAGCACAGGCTTCGGATTGAGCGCATTTGTGATGAAGCCAGTGAAAAAGGCTCTGGGTCTAGAAACAATCCGGGTGGTTTGGCTATCTGGAGTTTCATCCATCTGGAATGCCGGCTCGCGCCAAGATTGGATACCAAGCCAGACAAGATAGGCAGCGCCCGCCCATTTCAACATGGAAAACAAGAGCAGTGACTTGGCGACGATCAGGCCGATACCAAGAACAGTGTAGGAAATGTGGAACAGGAGTGAGGCACCAATACCAACCGAAGTAACCAATGCAGTCCTTCGGCCATGAACGATGCACTGGCGGATGACCAGCGCAAAGTCAGCGCCAGGCGCAACAATCAAAAGACTGAATACGGCCATAAGTCCGAGGAATTCTGTGAAGTATTGGGTCATGGAGATAGTCCCTCAGCCTCGACGCTGCCCCTCATCCGGCGCTTCGCGCCACCTTCTCCCCGTAAGAGGCAGGGAGAAGTTAAATTGAGCACTTTTTACAAATCCAGTACCAGCCGTTCCGGGTTTTCCAAGCTCTCCTTGACGCGAACCAAAAACGTCACAGCTTCCTTGCCGTCGATGATGCGGTGATCATAGGTGAGCGCAAGATACATCATCGGGCGGATGACAATCTGACCAGCAACGACAACCGGGCGTTCCTGAATCTTGTGCATGCCAAGAATGCCGGACTGCGGCGCGTTGAGGATCGGCGTGCCCATCAGTGAGCCATAGACGCCGCCGTTGGAGATCGTGAACGTGCCACCCTGCATGTCGGAGAGTTGCAGCTGGCCGTCGCGCGCCATCTTGCCAAGACGCCCGATGTCTTTTTCAACTTCGGCAATGGTCATCTTGTCGGCATTGCGCACCACCGGAACGACGAGGCCGCGGTCCGTACCAACGGCAACGCCGATGTGGGCGTAATTCTTGTAGATGATGTCCGTGCCATCAATCTCGGCGTTGACCGCCGGACTTTCCTTCAACGCGTAAGTGACGGCTTTAGTGAAGAAGCCCATGAAACCGAGCTTCACGCCGTGCTTCTTTTCAAACAGATCTTTGTACCGGTTGCGCAGGTCCATCACCGCGCTCATGTCCACTTCGTTGAAGGTGGTGAGTGTGGCGGCGGTGTTTTGCGATTCTTTCAGGCGCCGCGCGATGGTCTGGCGCAGCTTGGTCATGCGCACGCGCTCTTCGCGCGAGGCGTCATCAACGGTGGAGGCGGCGCGCGGCGCGGCTGGGATGACTGGTGCGGCAACAGCGGCAACAGCAGGAACTGCAACTGACACGCCTTTTGCGATAGCCTCGATCACGTCGCCCTTCAGCACCTGGCCGCGCTTGCCAGAACCGGCTTCAACGCTGACACCGGTATCAGCCATCATCTTTGCAGCAGATGGCGCTGCGGAAACGGCAGCTGGCACCGGAGCGGCGGGCGCTGCAGCTTTTGCAGGAGCGGCAGTGGAAGCGCCCGTTTCAGAGATCACGCCAAGAAGGCCGCCGGGCGCGACATTTTCGCCTTCCTTGACGGTGATTTCCGACAGGATGCCGGATGCCGGCGACGGCACTTCGACCGAAACCTTGTCGGTCTCCAGTTCCAGCAGAATTTCGTCAACCTTGACGGCATCGCCCGGCTTTTTCAGCCATTTTCCAATGGTCGCTTCGGCGACAGATTCACCAAGGGTCGGAACGCGGATTTCAGTAGCCATTTTTCGTCTCGATGTTGTTCAATTGTGTGTTGGTGAAATCCACGGGCCTTATGACCCGAGGGCATCTTCAAGGAAAGCGTTCAGCTGTGCAACATGCTTCGACATCAGGCCGGTTGCCGTAGAGGCGGAAGCCGGACGGCCTGTGTAGCGCACGCGCTGGTGCTTGGCGTCAATGTGAGCGAGCACCCATTCAAGATAAGGGTCGATAAATGCCCAAGCGCCCATGTTCTTCGGTTCTTCCTGACACCAGACCATCTCAGCATTCTTGAACCGTGACAGTTCATTGATCAACGCCTTGGCCGGGAATGGGTAAAGCTGTTCGACACGCAACAGATAGATATCGTTGACGCCACGCTTTTCGCGTTCCTCGTAAAGGTCATAATAGACCTTGCCGCTGCACAAGACGACACGGCGGATTTTCGAATCCTTGGCCAATTGTATCGGCTGGCCTTTGAGATACTGCGCGTCATCCCACAACAGCCGGTGGAATGTGGATTCTCCGGAAAATTCCGCCAGGGTTGAAACGGCGCGCTTGTGGCGCAAAAGGGACTTTGGCGTCATTAGGATCAACGGCTTGCGGAAATCGCGGCGCATCTGGCGCCGAAGGATATGATAGTAATTGGCTGGCGTCGTGACGTTCGCCACCTGCATGTTGTCTTCCGCGCACATTTGCAGGAATCGCTCGAGACGGGCCGAGGAATGTTCCGGACCCTGACCCTCATAACCATGCGGCAACAGGCAAACGAGCCCCGACATGCGCAGCCATTTGCGTTCGCCCGACGAGATGAACTGGTCGAACAGCACCTGCGCACCATTGGCAAAATCGCCGAACTGGGCTTCCCACAAGGTCAGCGCATTCGGTCGGGCCAGCGAATAGCCATATTCAAAACCAAGCACTGCCTCTTCCGACAGCATCGAGTTGATGACCTCGAAACGTGCCTGATTGGGCGAGAGGTTTGCGAGCGGAATATAGCGGTCTTCATTTTCCTGATCATAAAGAACAGAATGACGCTGCGAGAACGTTCCGCGCTCGCAATCCTGACCGGACAGACGGATTTTGTGGCCATCAAGGCAAAGCGACCCGAACGCCAGCGCCTCGCCCATGGCCCAGTCGATCCCTTCGCCGCTTTCCATCATTTTGGCGCGTGTTTCCAGAAGACGCGAAACCGTCTTGTGGGCATTGAAGCCTTCCGGCAGTGTCGTCAAAACCTTGCCGATTTCCTTGAGTGACTTGACCGGCACTGCCGTCTTGCCGCGGCGCGGATCATCCACGGCATCGGCCGAGCGAAGGCCTGACCAGACACCATCCAGCCAGTCAGCCTTGTTGGGCTTGTAAGCCTGACCGGCCTCATATTCGACCTCAAGCTTGGCGCGCCAATCAGCTTTCATGGTTTCCAATTCAGCTTCGGAAATCACACCCTCGGCAATCAGCTTGGCCCCATAAAGCTGCACCGTCGTCTGGTGTGCGCGGATGCTCTTGTACATGATCGGCTGGGTGAAAGCCGGTTCGTCGCCCTCATTGTGGCCAAAGCGGCGGTAGCAGAACATGTCCACCACGACCGGCTTGTGGAACTTCATGCGATATTCAACAGCAATCTTGGTGGCGAACACCACAGCTTCCGGATCATCGCCGTTGCAATGGAAGATCGGCGCCTCGATCATCTTGGCTACGTCTGACGGATACGGCGACGAGCGCGAGAAACGCGGGTTCGTGGTAAAGCCGATCTGGTTGTTGATGATAAAATGCACCGTGCCGCCAACGCGGTGGCCACGAAGACCCGACAGGCCGAGAATTTCAGCCACGACACCTTGACCCGCAAACGCCGCATCGCCGTGCAGCAACAGCGGCATCACCTTCACGCGCTCGCGCAATGGAATGATGTCGCCTTCCCAAACGGTCGCCATCTGGTCCTGCTTGGCGCGGGCCTTGCCCATCACCACCGGGTTGACGATTTCAAGATGCGACGGGTTTGCGGTCAGGGACAGATGCACCTTGTTGCCGTCGAACTCACGATCCGAGGAAGCGCCAAGATGGTATTTCACATCGCCTGAACCTTCAACTTCCTCCGGCGCATAAGAGCCGCCTTTGAACTCGTGGAACACGGCGCGGTGCGGCTTGCCCATGAACTGGGTGAGCACATTGAGTCGGCCGCGATGGGCCATGCCGAGAATGATCTCCTTCAGGCCAAGATTTCCGCCGCGCTTGACGATCTGCTCCAGCGCCGGGATCAGCGCCTCGCCGCCATCAAGGCCGAAACGTTTTGTGCCTTTGTATTTGACGTCGATGAACTGTTCGAAACCTTCGGCCTCGATCAGCTTCTGCAAGATAGCTTTCTTGCCATTGACGGTAAACTCAATCGCCTTGTCCGGACCTTCGATGCGCTGCTGAATCCAGCTTTTTTCTTCCGGATTGGACATGTGCATGAACTCGACGCCAAGCGTCGAGCAATAGGTCCGCTCCAGGATTTCAATCATCTGGCGCACGGTCGCATATTCAAGGCCGAGCACATGATCGATGAAAATCTTCCGGTCCATGTCGGCTTCGGTGAAGCCATAGTTTGACGGGGACAACTCGTTGTAATCTTCGATTTTCGCGGCAATGCCGAGCGGATCAAGATTGGCATGCAAATGCCCGCGCATGCGGTAAGCGCGGATCATCATGATCGCGCGGACGCTATCCTGAGCGGCGCGGGTCAGATCAGCTTGTGACGGCGCGCTTTCGCCCTTCGCGGCAGCTTTGGCCTTCAACTTGTCAACGACAATGGTCTCGGTCGGCCAGTTTCCATCAAGCGCGGAGACCAGATCGCCATTGGCCTGAACCGGCCAGGATTCCTTTTCCCACGATGCGCCAGCGGCGTTGCTTTTCACATCAATCGGATTGTCGGCAAGACCGGCGAAAAACGTCTGCCACTCGGCGGGAACCGATGCCGGGTTTTCCTGCCAGCGGGCGTGCAGCGTTTCGATATAGTCGGCATTGCCGCCATATAGGAACGAGGTTTCCTCAAAATGTTCGTTGCTGGCGCTGCGATCGTTTGCCATCGGATGTGTCCTTGAACTGTTCCGGTTCCGAAATGAAATGGGCGGGCGCTTGCAAAAAGCGCCCGATTGATTGTTTAGCCCTTGAGCAATTCAGAAAGTGTCTTGCCAAGGCGCGCGGGACTTGGCGAAACGCGGATGCCTGCAGCTTCCATAGCCGCAATCTTGTCTTCCGCGCCGCCCTTGCCGCCGGAGATGATCGCACCGGCATGGCCCATGCGCCGTCCTGGAGGGGCGGTGCGCCCGGCAACAAACCCGACCATCGGCTTGGAACGGCCGCGCTTTGCCTCATCACGAATAAACTGCGCCGCGTCCTCTTCCGCCGAACCGCCGATTTCACCGATCATGATGATCGAATGGGTCTCAGGATCAGCAAGGAACATTTCCAGCATGTCGATGAATTCGGTGCCCTTGACCGGATCGCCGCCGATGCCGACAGCCGTCGTCTGGCCAAGGCCTTCATTGGTGGTCTGGAACACCGCTTCATAGGTCAGCGTGCCGGAACGCGACAGGATGCCGACATTGCCCTTCTTGAAAATCGAGCCCGGCATGATGCCGATCTTGCATTCATTGGGTGTGAGAACACCCGGGCAGTTCGGCCCGATCAGCCGCGACTTGGAACCGGCCAGCTGTTTCTTGACCTTGACCATGTCGGCCACCGGACTGCCTTCGGTGATGCAGACGATCAGCTCCACTTCGGCATTGATAGCTTCGGCAATCGCGTCAGCGGCAAACGGCGGGGGCACGTAGATGGCGGTCGCGGTCGCGCCTGTCTTTTGCTTGGCTTCGAGCACCGTGTCGAACACCGGCAGGCCGGTTTCGGCATGGTTCTGCCCGCCCTTGCCCGGCGTCACCCCGCCGACCATCTTGGTGCCGTAGGCCTGAGCCTGCTGCGTGTGGAATGTGCCTTGAGTGCCGGTGAGGCCTTGGCAGATCACTTTGGTATTTGCGTTGATAAGAATGGACATGAATCAGGCTCCCCGCACCGCTGCAACAATCTTCTGCGCCGCGTCATCAAGATCATCGGCAGGAATGACATTCAGTCCGCTCTCGCGAATGATCTGTTTGCCCAGTTCGACGTTGGTGCCTTCAAGGCGCACCACCAGCGGCACGGTGAGGCCGACGGTCTTCACCGCTGCAATCACGCCATTGGCGATGATGTCGCATTTCATGATGCCGCCGAAGATGTTGACCAGAATGCCTTTGACCTTGGGGTCCGAGGTGATGATCTTGAACGCTGCTGTCACCTTTTCTTCCGTCGCGCCGCCACCAACGTCCAGGAAGTTCGCCGGCTCTTCGCCGTAGAGCTTGATGATGTCGAGCGTCGCCATCGCAAGTCCCGCGCCATTGACCATGCAGCCGATGGAACCATCGAGCGCAATGTAGGCAAGGTCATATTTGGACGCTTCGATTTCCTTGGCGTCTTCTTCGGTCTCGTCGCGCAGCGCAACGATTTCCGGATGACGGAACAGCGCATTCGAGTCGAAATTGACTTTGGCGTCGAGCGCCTTGATCATGCCATCCTTGGTGACGATCAGCGGGTTCACTTCCAGCATCGCCATGTCTTTCTCGACAAAGGCCTTGTAGAACTGCGCACCGACTTTCGCCGCCTGCTTGGCCTGATCGCCGGAAAGGTTAAGCGACTTCGCAATCGACCGACCGTGATGCGGCATGAAGCCGGTGGCGGGATCGACCGTGAAGGTGTGGATTTTTTCCGGCGTGTCATGCGCCACGTCTTCAATGTTCATGCCGCCTTCTGTGGAGACGACAAAGGCAACCTTGGAGGTTTCACGGTCTACCAACAGCGAGAGGTAGAATTCCTTCTCAATGTCCGAACCATCCTCGATGTAGAGGCGGTTGACCTGCTTTCCCGCCGGACCGGTCTGAATGGTGACCAGCGTGTTGCCGAGCATTTCGGAAGCGTGCTTCTTTACTTCATCCAGCGAGAAGGCAAGGCGAACGCCGCCCTTGGCATCGGCCGGCAATTCCTTGAACTTGCCCTTGCCGCGGCCACCTGCATGGATCTGGCTTTTCACCACATAAAGCGGCCCGGGCAGCTGGCTCGCGCCCGCAACAGCTTCTTCAACCGTCAGCGCAGGGTAACCGGCAGACACCGGCACGCCAAATTCCTTCAGCACGGCTTTCGCCTGATACTCGTGAATGTTCATCAGGGATGCTCCGGATTATTTCTTGAGATTGGGTGCAATTGTGATGCAGGCTTCGCAAAGACCGGCAACCGAGGCGATCGACTTGTCGAACAGCTTCTGTTCGGCCTTGTTCAATTCAATCTCGATCACACGCTCGACACCGCCTGCACCAATCACCACCGGCACACCGACATACATGTCCTTGATGCCATATTGGCCATTAAGATGCGCTGCGCAGGGAAGAACACGCTTCTTGTCTTTGAGATAGGCTTCCGCCATTTGAATCGCCGACGAGGCCGGTGCGTAGTATGCCGAACCAGTCTTGAGCAAGCCGACGATTTCGCCGCCGCCCTTGCGGGTGCGGTCAACGATGGCGTCGAGCTTTTCCTTGGAGGTCCAGCCCATCTTGATCAGGTCGGGAAGCGGGATACCCGCAACGGTCGAGTAGCGGATCATCGGTACCATGTCGTCGCCGTGGCCACCGAGCGTCATGGCCGAAATGTCTTCAACCGAGACCTTGAACTCTTCCGACAGAAAATATTTGAAGCGGGCCGAGTCCAGAACGCCTGCCATGCCGACAACCATGTTCTTCGGCAGGCCGGAGAATTTCTGCAGCGCCCAGACCATCGCGTCGAGCGGGTTGGTGATGCAGATGACGAAGGCCTTCGGTGCATATTTCTTGATGCCCGCGCCGACCTGCTCCATCACTTTCAAATTGATGCCCAGAAGATCATCGCGGCTCATGCCCGGCTTGCGCGGCACACCGGCTGTGACGATGCAGACATCAGCGCCTTCAATGCCCTTGTAGTCATTGACGCCGACGAGGCGTGAATCAAAGCCGTCAATGGTCGAGGACTGAGCGATATCAAGCGACTTGCCCTGCGGCATGCCTTCGGCGATGTCGAACATGACAATGTCGCCGAGATCCTTGAGGCCTGCCATGTGGGCGAGCGTGCCGCCGATCATGCCGGAACCGATGAGTGCGATTTTATTGCGAGCCATGGCCTGAAATCTCCCTGGGACCAAATCCGTCTTTCCGCAGGAATGCCCTGCGGCAATTTCGCGCGTTCCGTAGAATTAAATTGGAGAAAACACAATCGATTATTTCGTCATCAATGATTTCAATCGGTTAGATTGATTTTGATTTACGTAAACGTCAATATAATTTCACTTCATCTGATCAGTTAGGTAATGAACTTCACCCTTGGGCGGCGACAAGCAATTGGTCCTGCCGCTTTTGCCACAAAGCCAGCCACTCAACACTCGTCATTTCTATGAGTCTAGAAGAAGTCCGCATGAACTCACCGACTTTCAGACCCTGCGGCACGCGGTAAATATCATCGGGAGTATTGGCGGCGGAAATAAACAAGCGGTTGCCATTGTCATACAGAACATCAATCAGGATGATGAAACGCTTGGCTTCATTGCGCTTGGCAAATTCCAAAGTCGGAACATGGTCGATGAAAATCGTGGCGTAACGGCCGGCAAGCTCTAGATAATCGGCAGCGCCAAGTGGTTTTGCGCAAAGATCGTCGAAGGAGAAACGAGCACAAGTCCGGCTTGCC
>JANMEX010000521.1:0-5465 GCA_031377485.1 Phyllobacteriaceae bacterium | reverse complement strand
AAGCGCCAGCGAGGCATCGAACGGGCTGCAGGTAATGAGATCGCCTGCAGAACCAGCTTCAAGTTTGGAGTTCAGTGCGGCATTGTATTCAGTCGGCGCGGACGGGGTGAACTTCACCTTGATGCCCGGATTTGCAGCTTCAAAAGCGGGGATCAGCTTGTCCTGCCAGATAGCGAGATCGTCGTTGCGCCAGCTTTCGATGGTCAGCGTCACGTCTTCGGCAAAAGCCGGTGCGGCAATGCCGCTGATGGCGGTTGCCATCAAGAGGGATTTGACGAGTTTGGATGTCATTGTCTTGCTCTCCACTGTGGGTTCCTGTTCTTGCGTGCCTTTATTGCATCGCCTGGGCACGGGCGATTTCGGAAAGCGCCGGACGCAAGCATTGTCCGGCTTTTTCCAGAAGGGTTTCGGCCTGCAGCCTGTCTGTGGCGCCGCGGGCCAAGAGAATGGCACTTTTTACAGCGCCGCCTGAAAGGTCAAGATAGTGTCTCGCCTCCTCCATCGTGCATCCGGAAATGGCCGCAACGATGTCCTGCGAGCGGCGCAACAGCTTCGCATTGTCAGCACGCACATTGACCATAAGTCCGTCATGGACATGGCCAAGCTTCATGGCCATCAGCGTCGACATCATGTTGAGCGCAATTTTCTGCGCCGTGCCTGCGCCCATGCGGGTGGACCCTGCAAGAATCTCGGGAGGGGTTGGCAAGAGTACCGGAAAGTCAGTTGCTTGGAGAAGCGGCGTATCTGGATTGTTGGCAATGCCGGAAGTCTTGGCACCCGCTGATCTTGCAGCATCAATTGCCGCCAGAGCATAAGGCGTGGTGCCGCTGGCTGACAGGGCAACCAGCAAATCATTGCTGGTTATGTTCTGTGAGAGAACATCAATCCGCGCCTGCGCGATATCATCTTCAACACCCCCGACCATGTCGGAAAGTGCCGCCTGCCCGCCTGCAAACAAAATAACCACGCGGTGCCGCGAAATGCCGAATGTACCGGGAATTTCCAACGCATCCGCCAAAGCCATGAGGCCGGAACTGCCGGCAGCCGCATAGAAAAGGCGGCCGCCATTGCGGATGGTCGAGGCCGCAGCTTCGGCGAGATTTGCAATGGCGGGAAGGGACGCACGCACTGATTGGGCAGCGGTAATCTGGCCATCAAGCAACAGCCCGAGCGCTTCCACGGGATCGCGTTGATCAATCCCTGCCGCTCTTGGGTCCTGGCTTTCCGTCCTGATCGCCATGTTGCCTGCCTCCGTTAATGAATAATGCCAAAAAAATACCACTTGGCAAGCGTCTATTTACAAAATTGTTAATTTTTTCGAGATGCATCCAAAAAAATCATTTAATAACAACGCAGTGAAAGCAAAAATGGGTTAAACGAAATTAACACTTGGTATTTGGTATTTTATTGGTATTATTGCATTGGAGGCAGAATAATGAGCAATCCCAACACATCGGGCGTTGAAAAAGCAGGCGTGGTCGAGATCGCGACCATGGCTGGAAAAGAGGGTGCGGCCTGATGCCGGATTCTCTCGCATCTGTTTTTTCTCCTGAGTCAGGTATCGCTCTTGGCGGCGGGCCTATTTATCTGCGCGTTGCACGTCGCATCGAAAGCGCGATCAAGCGCGGGGTCATAAAGCCCGGCGAAGCGTTGCCATCCGAACGCGACATTGCTGTGATGGCCGATATCTCTCGCGTGACTGTGCGCAAGGCGGTGCAGGACCTTGTGCGGACCGGTCTGCTTGTCCAGCGCCATGGTTCGGGAACATTTGTGACGCCGAAAGTTGACCGGGTCGAGCAATCCCTGTCGCAACTGACATCATTTACAGAGGACATGGCCCGCCGTGGCAAATCCGTACGATCAGTTTGGTTGGAGCGCGGTGTGTTCCCGCCATCGCCCGATGAAACAATTGTTCTCGGTCTTTCGGCAGGCGAGCGCGTGTCGCGCGTCAACCGGCTGAGAATGGCTGACGATACGCCGCTGGCAATCGAACGCGCGGCGATGTCCAGCACGTCACTGCCAGACCCCGACAAGGTCGAAGTTTCACTCTACGCAGCGCTGGAGGCGCAAGGCTGCCGCCCGGTGCGCGCCATTCAACGCATTTCCGCGATCAGCATTGATGAGCCGGATGCGAAGCTTCTGGATGTTGAACAAGGCACTGCGTGTCTGCGCATCGAGCGGATTTCCTATTTGCCATCGGGCAGGGTGGTGGAATTCACACGTTCGGTTTATCGCGGCGATGCCTATGATTTTGTTGCCGAACTCAGATTGCAGGAGCATTAGGCAATGACCGGGGAACATGGTTCGCAGTCGCGGATGCGCCGCGAGATAGACGAAATACCGCAGGCAGCGCAGCGGCTGATCGACGGCTCTGCTCAGGAAGTGGAAGCCATAGGCACGCGCCTGCGTGACGTTGATCCAGCCTTTGTCGCGACAATCGCCCGTGGCTCTTCCGATCACGCGGCGGCTTTCCTCAAATATGCGGTAGAATTGGAAACCGGGCTGCCTGTGGCTTCGCTCGGTCCGTCCATCGCGTCCGTCTACGGCAAGCAAATGCGCATGGCTGACTCTGCGACTTTTGCCATTTCACAATCGGGGAAAAGTCCTGACATATTGGCGATGGCGGCAAATGCGCGGCGCGGCGGCAGCCTGACGATCGCGCTGACAAATGTGATTTCGTCGCCCCTTGTTGGAGAATCCTCGCTCGCCCTTGACATGTTGGCAGGACCTGAACTGTCGGTCGCTGCAACCAAATCCTTTGTCAATTCAGCAATCGCCGGCCTTCTCATCCTTGCCGGATGGACGGGCAATTTGGCGCTGAAATCGGCGGTCCACTCCCTGCCGAAATCCCTTCAGATGGCAGTCGCCTGCGACTGGTCGCAATTGTTGAGCGCACTTGAAGGGCAGTCATCGCTCTACATTTTGGGGCGCGGTCCGGCTTGGCCGATTGCCTGCGAAGCCGCACTAAAATTCAAGGAAACAAGCGGATTGCACGCCGAAGCCTATTCGGCGGCAGAGGTCATGCACGGGCCTGTTTCAATCGTCGGAAAAGGCTTTCCGGTTCTGGCATTGGTGGCCCGCGACAAAGGCGAACAGCATGTCATCCCTGTCTGTGACCGTCTTGTCGATCAGGGAGCCAATGTCTTTGTCACCACTGCCTTGCAAACGAAGGCGCACCATTTGCCTTTCGCATCGACAGGACACGGCCTGACGGATGCGTTGGTGCAGATTGCATCTTTCTACGGTTTCGTGGAAATGCTCTCGCGGCATCGGGGATTGGACCCCGACAAGCCTGCGCATTTGCGGAAAGTCACGGAGACCATATGAGCTTGACCTGTTACACAGCAGAACTGATTTTCGATGGTGTGACCAGTCACAGATCAAGCGCGCTCGTGGTGGAAAACGGATGCGTGAAGTCAATCACTGCTTTGGCAGAGCTCCCATTCGGTGCAGAAATCACTGACCTTGGCACGGGAATGATTGCCCCGGGATTTGTCGATATGCAAGTCAATGGTGGCGGCGGCGTCATGTTTAATGACAGGCCGTCAGTTGATATCATCAAAACCATCTGCGCCGCGCATCGCCCGTTCGGCACCACGTCATTGCTTGTGACGTTGATAACCGACACGCCTGAAAACACAGCGAAAGCAGTCGCGGCTGCGATTGAGGCTGAAGATCAAAAGGTCGCGGGTTTCGCCGGATTGCACCTTGAAGGTCCGCATTTGTCGCAGCGCCGTCACGGTGCACACGATCCAATGCTTATCCGCCCCATGGGAGACATGGACCTTCGCAATTTGTTGGCGGCAAAAAACAGGTTGACCACGCTATTGACGACCGTTGCGCCGGAATCTGTAACATTTGAACAGATCGCGACAATGGCCAAGGCCGGCATTGTTGTGAGTATCGGCCATTCTGATTGTGATTATGACACGGCCATGCGCTGCTTCGATGCGGGTGCAACGATGGTCACGCACCTGTTCAATGCCATGAGCCAAATCGGCAACCGCGAGCCGGGACTGGCCGGGGCGGCGTTGGATAGGGGATCGGTATTTGCCGGACTGATTGCCGACGGTTTTCATGTGCATCCGGCTACGATGCGTGCGGCGCTTCACGCCAAATCGGCACCAGGCGGTATATTTCTCGTGACCGACGCGATGTCCACGGTTGGCAGCGCTATTCAATCATTCACATTAAATGGGCGACAAATTCTGCGCCACGGCGGGCGGTTGACCCTCGCTGATGGCACGTTGGCCGGGGCGGATATCGACATGATCTCTTGTGTCCGGTTCGTGGAAGCAAAGTTGGATCGTCAAATTACAGAAGCCATTCGGATGGCGTCTTTGATCCCGGCAATGGCTATTTCGCGGACCGGTGATGTTGGCAATCTTCGAGTGGGCGCGCGGGCGGATTTCGTTCATTTGGATAACAACGACATGCTGCGCGGCGTTTACATCGCGGATTGAAAACCTGATTGCTGTCCTTCCAGTTTTGGAACTGCCGATAGGCCGGTGGAGCAAAAAATGGCAGATGCGCCAAGTGGCGGAATTTGCGCGGTGGGGAGCTAGGCAGCTTTGACGACAGGCGAATTTTCGTGGGTTTCAAGCTGAAGCGGATTTAGGCGGGCCAGAATGGCTTCGGCTTTATCCAACTCAACTTTCGAGCCATGGGCGAACACGAGAAATCCATCAGATTTCAATACCGCTTCATACTCCACGACGCAGTTGCGATTGACGCCGAAACTGAATAGCGCGGCGCCAAAGGGGCTGGATACGCCATAAAACTTTGAGCCGTCGACTGCTGCAACCACTGCCGATGCAAGGTAACCCAGGAAAACAACGTGGCCGATGACAGGCAGTGTCAGAAAGACACCACCGGAAAACAGGCTCCAGAGTCCGCTCCAGAAGGCACCACGATTACCCCAAAAAACTATCCGCTCACCGACATTATGGAAGCCAACGACTTTTTCTTCACCACGAAATCCTTTGCCGGCAATACTGATTTCTTTTATGCCAAACCCGCCTGAAACCAGCTTTTTTATCGCCTCTTCCGCCGAGATCTGGTCTGAAAAAATGCCGATTGTTACGTCATTCATTGTCATGATTTATAGGCCTGTCTAGATATTTTTTAGCTAATCGTTCGCCTGTACTCATGCACTTTGCCGAAACGGACGAGGGCAGAACAGATTCGGAATGTACGCAGATGCTAACGAACGCACGCCAAGGTGATCGACACCAGTGGCTGGGCAGAACCGGATTTGATCGCAGGCGAAATGAGTGGAAGGTTTCGGAGTCTATTCGCAGTGACGCACGTTGCGAGCATTCGTCGCATCATCGAACCGCCTCGCATTTTTGAAGGAACGCGTTCCGGTCCATGACTGAAGAAAACGTCTGGCACAAAAGCCAGGCCACAGATTTCTGATTAGGTCGCGGACCTGACAGTGGGTCGTGTCAGGTCCGCAGTTTGGG
>JANMEX010000516.1:0-8278 GCA_031377485.1 Phyllobacteriaceae bacterium | reverse complement strand
TTTTGCTGAGCGCGGGATCCGCCCACAAACCATCCAGTTCTGCCAATTTGGCAACAGCAAAGCCAGTCATGCCTGAAGTAATTTCAGGTTCGATGAAACATCAAACGTTCAAGGAAAATGTCACCAGACAAACAAATCAATCTGTTCAACGGTTCGAAAAAAAGATGAACAGATTGACCAGTTCGCCTTTGCGGCAAATGCCGGAACCTCAGGCTTTCAGCACTTCGACGCCGGGCAGGACCTTGCCTTCCATCCATTCAAGGAAGGCACCGCCCGCCGTGGAGATATAGCTGAAATCATCAGCGACGCCCGCATGGTTGAGCGCAGCCACCGTATCGCCGCCGCCCGCTACGGAAGTCAATCTGCCAGCTTTGGTTTCAGCAGCGGCTGCCTTTGCGGCGGCAACTGTCGCGGCATCGAACGGGGCGATTTCAAAAGCGCCGAGTGGGCCATTCCAAACCAGCGTGTTGGCCTTTTCGATCCAGTTGGCAATCGATTTGACCGACTTGGGGCCGACATCCAGCATCATGCCATCTGACGGGATGTTGTTCACATCAACAGTGACATTGTCTGCACCCGCCTTGAATTCCTTGGCGATGACGCCATCGACCGGCAGCACGATGGCACAGCCGGATTTGGCAGCTTCCGCCATGATCGCCTTCGCGGTCTCGGCAAGATCATGCTCGCACAGCGACTTGCCGACGTTGATGCCTTGAGCGGCCAGAAACGTATTGGCCATGCCTCCGCCGATCACCAGTGCATCGACCTTTTTCACAAGGTTCTGCAACAGATCAATCTTGGAAGAAACCTTTGCGCCACCAACGATGGCAACGACGGGACGAACGGGCTTTCCAAGGCCCTTTTCCAAAGCCTCTAATTCGGCCTGCATGGTGCGACCGGCATAGGCTGGCATGTGGTGGGCAAGGCCCTCTGTCGAGGCATGGGCGCGGTGCGCGGCGGAGAAAGCGTCGTTGACAAAAATGTCGCCATTGGCGGCAAGTGCCGCGACGAAGGCGGGATCGTTCTTTTCTTCACCTTTGTGAAAGCGCGTATTTTCAAGACAGAGAATCTCGCCGTTCTTCATGGCAGCAATGGCCGAAGTCGCTTTGTCGCCAACGCAATCTTCGGCAAAACCGACCTTGCGGCCAATCACATCGCCAACTGCCGCTGCCACTGGCTTCAACGACATCGACGCGTCCGGACCATCTTTCGGGCGACCGAAATGAGCAAGCAGAATAACCTTCGCGCCTTTGTCGGCAAGTTCGGTCATGGTTGGCGCGACCCGCTCGATGCGGGTAAGGTCGGTGATCTTTCCGTCAGCCATGGGCACGTTGAGATCAACGCGCACGAGAATGCGCTTGCCGGTGACGTCGCCGATCATGTCCAAGGTCTTAAAACTGCTCATCGGACTTGCTCCATAAATATCCGGTTGAAATTTGTGGCGAACATATACGGGCGACTTCCTGCCGCAAGGGCAATTTCATCCATCCGGTGCATTCTTTTCCAATGATTTTCGCCACGCCTTGATGCGGGCAAACATTTCGGTTGCTGATAGAAAGGCCGGGATGCGCGGCGGGGCGATTTGTGGATCGACCGACACGCCGACTTCAATGACATGGCCCTGCTCGTCAAGATCGCGCACGATCAACTCAATGTCGCCAAGCGGCAAGCGGTCGGCATATTCAACGCGACCACCGAGCCGCTCGACCATGAACTGGGAAATCGACAGTTTGCCTTCAGCTTCCGTGACCGCGACACCGTAAGCGGCGGACAATTCGGCGGCGGGCCGTGTCGGATCAATGCCGAACGCGCCGAAGAAATCAGCATCATCTGCCGACACCGGCGCTTTGGAAGCAAACAGCCGGTCGAGAAGGCGGGGATATTTATCGGAGACAAAAATATAGACATGATCGCCCGCACGCGGCCGTCCGGCATATTGGAATTGTAGCGACCGGCCGTCGCGGATGACAAGTGACGGGCGGGCCCAACGCGGGATACGGCCCGTGCGGGCAACAGGGCTGCCCTCGACGATTCGATAGGCAAGCAACTCGTGATGCGCGGCACCGGGCAATTCAAGTTCGACCTTGTCGACGGGGCCGATGCGCTGCGGGATGACAAGGCCAAGGCGGCGCGCCAATGGCAGGACTGTCCAGCCCTGAACGACCAGCGATACCATGACGATGATGAAAGCCACGTTGAACAGGGTGCGCCCGCCTTCGATTTTATAAAGAAGCGGCGTCAGCGCCAGAAGGATCGACACCGCACCGCGTAAGCCAACCCAGGAAAGAAACGCTGTTTCCGCCTTCGAATACCGGAAAGGCAAAAGCGAAATGCCGGTGGCAACTGGGCGGGCGACGAAAATGAGCGTTGCAGCGAGCAGGACAGACGGCAGCAAAATCGGGAGGAATTGCGAGGGCGTTGCGTAAAGGCCGAGCATCAAAAACATGATGATCTGCGACAGCCATGACATGCCATCCTGGAACCGCTTGATTGCCGGGCCCGAGCGCAGATTGGCATTGCCGGCGACGATGCCAGAGACATAAGCCGCAATGAAGCCGGAACCGTGGGCAAAGCCCGCAATGCCGAATACCATCAGCGACAGCGCCAGAACGAGGATCGGCAACAGGCCGCGATCAATGTCCACCTTCTCGACAAGCCGTACAATAACATAGCCGCCGATGAGACCAACAAAACTGCCGATCAGCATTTCCTTGACGAAGCCGGCGGTAATGGAAAGTACCATGCCGGTCGGCTCAACCGCCTGCCCGAGCGCCAGAATCTTCACCAAGGACAGCGTCAAAAAAATCGCGATTGGATCATTGGAGCCGGATTCAATTTCGAGCGTTGAACGAACGCGCTCACGGATTTCCGTGTTGCCTGCACGCAAGAGGAAGAACACCGCGGCAGCATCTGTCGAGCCGACAATGGCGCCGAGCAGGAAGGATGAAATCCAGCTGAGGCCCATGAGAAAATGCGAAGCCACTGCCATGATGGCGACGGTAAGCAGCACGCCGAATGTGGCCAAAACGATTGCGGGAGCCGCTGCCTGTCGCAGCGCATGGACGGGTGTGCCAAAGCCCGCATCAAACAGGATCAGAGCAAGGGCAATGGAGCCGACAAAATAGGCGGCGTTTGCATTGTCAAATTCAATGCCGAGACCGTCTGTGCCGGTGACGAGGCCGATGACAAGAAACAAGAGCAGCAAGGGTGCGCCGAAGCGGAAAGCAAGCAGCGAGGAAAATGCCGCCGCCAAGACAAGGCCGGTGCCAACAAGCGTCAAAATATAAATGCTGTCCGCCACGCGCCCGAATCTCCCATATGCCCCGTGTTTGCTGATCAATTGACAGTGCGGCGAAGATGCGACGCTGCGCAAGATTTTTTTGCACTGCGGGAGAATGTGGGGGCTGGCTTCTTCCTCGCCTCTGCCGAAGGCGGGGGAGAGGAAGAAGCTGATCCTACCACTAATTCTTCCCGTCAATCACCGTGACCGGCAAAGCCTCAAGATCAAAGCCATCCAGTAGGTGCGCATTGACCGCCACGCGCGGATTGGCAAAATCCGGCTCGCCTTTAGACCAGTCGGGCGATTCCGAAAACGTCGTGCAGCCGCATGTTGCGCAGAAATGGTGTTTTACGGTCTTGGTACGCCATGTGTAGGTCGCGACATGGTCTTTGGAGGACAGCAGCTTGAACTGGCCGACGCTGTAATAGGCCCACAATGCACCGCGCTTGGCGCAGAAAGAGCAGGTGCATCGGGTCACCGAGGCAGGCGCTTCTGTCAACTCAAACTTGGTTTTGCCACAATGACAGCCGCCGGTGATGATCATGGTGTGCTCCCTGTTTAAGGGAGTGTTACATTGTGCTGCTGACAGCATGGTGGCACGAGGAAAGGCAGAGTGCCTTTTTGCCCCGCCTCATCGCCGGTGGGCCGACAGCAAAACACCCGGCACATGGCCGGGTGTCAATCTTGTTGAAGAAAAATGCAATGAGGCTAATCACAACCCCCACCGTCTCCGCCGCCATCACCGCAACTGTCAGCGACAGCGCCGGAGTCACCGGCGATAACCGATGATCCGCCATCTCTGTCGTCATTGTTTCTCCCGTCAGGCGACCAGAGAACAACAACGGAAGCACCCGCCATAACCACCAATAAGGCTATAGCAAGAATGGTCACGCGATGGTCTTCCCGAACGCCACGGCCGTATCGCCCATGCGGTTGGAGAAGCCCCATTCATTGTCGTACCATGCAAGAATGCGCACGAACGTGCCGTCCATGACCTTGGTCTGATCCATGTGGAACGTGGACGAATGCGGATCATGGTTGAAGTCGATGGAGACGTTTGGGTGCAGCGTATAGCCAAGGATGCCTTTCAGCGGCCCGGATTCGGCAGCTGCCTTGATGGCGGCGTTGACTTCCTCGACCGTGGTTGAACGCTTGGCGACAAACTTGAAATCGACGACCGAAACATTCGGGGTCGGCACGCGGATGGACGAGCCGTCGAGCCTGCCCTTCAATTCCGGGATGACAAGGCCGATGGCCTTTGCGGCACCGGTCGAGGTCGGGATCATTGACATGGCCGCAGCGCGGGCGCGGTACAAATCCTTGTGCATCGTGTCGAGTGTCGGCTGGTCACCTGTGTAGGAGTGGATCGTGGTCATGAAGCCGGTTTCGATGCCGATGGCATCGTTCAACACCTTGGCGACCGGTGCAAGGCAATTGGTCGTGCAGGAAGCGTTGGAGATGACCATGTGATCCTTGGTCAACAAATGATGGTTGACACCGTAAACCACCGTGAGGTCTGCCCCATCTGCAGGGGCGGAAACGACGACGCGCTTGGCGCCGGCGGTCAGATGAGCGGAGGCCTTGTCCTTGGCTGTGAAAATGCCGGTGCATTCAAGCGCGATGTCAACGCCCAGATCTTTCCACGGCAGCTGCGACGGGTCCTTGATGGCGGTGACCTTGAAGGTCTCCTTGCCGATCTTGATCGAGTCCCCAATGACCGTCACTTCATGCGGAAAGCGGCCATGCACGGAATCATAGCGCAAGAGATGCGCATTGGTCTCGACCGGGCCGAGATCATTGACGGCCACGACATCAATGTCGGTTCGGCCCGATTCATGGATGGCGCGCACAACATTGCGCCCGATGCGGCCAAAGCCATTGATGGCGACGCGGATTTTGGTCATGAAAGTCTCTCCTGAAAATGCCGGCGCGGGAGCAGCCGGGGGAAATGGATTGGCCTTGAGCGAAATCGTCAGGGCTGTTTTAAAGTGACTTTCAGCGGGAATCCAGAGCGACTCCCGCTGAACAATCTTGAGGTCAGCCGTTGTGGCGGGACATGACTTTTTCGGTCACGGCTTCTGCAGTAATGCCGAAATGCTTGTAGAGATCTTTCGCAGGAGCCGAAGCGCCGAAGCCGGTCATGCCGACGAACAGGCCGTGCTCGCCGATGATCGCATCCCAGCCGAAACGAAGCGCCGCCTCGACGGCAATACGCACTGGCGCGGTACCGATGACGGACTTACGGTAGGCCTCATCTTGCTGAAGGAATAACTCCAGCGACGGCACAGACACGACGCGGGCGTGGACGCCTTTGTCGGCCAACATCTTGCGGGCAGCGACAGCGATCTCGACTTCGGAGCCTGAAGCGAAAATGGTCGCCTGCGCCTTGCCGCCTTCGGCTGCCAACAGCTCGTATGCGCCACGAGCTGACAATGTATCGGTGGCTTTGGTGCGCAGTTGCGGCAGGTTCTGACGGGTGAGGCACAAAACGGTTGGACCGTCGGTGCGCTCAAGCGCAAGCTGCCAGCATTCGGCGGTTTCGATGGTGTCGCACGGGCGGAAGGTGCGCAGGTTCGGTATGCAGCGCAGCGCGGCCAGATGCTCGACCGGCTGATGGGTCGGGCCGTCTTCGCCAAGGCCGATAGAATCATGCGTCATCACATAGGTGACGCCGATGCCCATCAACGAGGCGAGGCGGATGGCCGGCCGCGCATAATCGGTGAACACCATGAAGGTGCCGCCTGCCGGAACAAGCCCGCCATGCAGCGCGATGCCGCTCATGGCCGAACACATGCCGTGTTCGCGGATGCCCCAATGGATGTAGCGGCCCTTGTAGTTCTTGGGCGTCAGGTCTTCAAAACCCTTGGCCTTGGTGTTGTTGGATGGCGTCAGATCAGCGGAACCCGAAACGAGTTCCGGCATTGACACCTTGATTGCGTCAAGCGCCAGTTCGGACGCCTTGCGGGTGGCGACATTTTGCGGCGCGGCAAGCAGCGCCTTCTTGTGTGCGGCAATGGCCTTGGCAAGCTTGGGCGAACGAACGCCGTTCATGCGGCGCTCGAACTCGGCGCGTTTGCCATCAGAAAGCGTTGCCAGCCGTGCTTCCCATTCCTTGCGGGCATCCGCGCCACGAATACCTGCGGTACGCCACGACTTGAGGGCTTTGGGATCAATGGCGAAGGGTTCGCCGACCGTCAGGCCAAGCTTGGCCTTGGTCGCCGCTGCTTCTTCCGTGCCGAGCGGTTCGCCATGCGCCTTGGAGGTTCCGGCGCGCTTGGGGGAACCAAAGCCGATGACGGTTTTACAGGCGATCAATGTCGGCTTGGAGGATTTTTGTGCACGCTCGATGGCCGCGCCGATGGCATCCGGGTCATGACCATCGACACGCTCAGCGCGCCAACCGGCAGACTGGAAGCGCTTGATCTGGTCGACCGAGTCCGAGATCGACAAAGGACCGTCGATGGAGATGCCATTGTCATCCCACAAGACGATCATCCGCGACAGCTTGAGATGACCGGCGATGGCGATGGCTTCCTGGGAAACGCCTTCCATCAAATCGCCGTCCGAGGCGAGAACGTAGGTATGATGATCGACAAGCTTCTTGCCAAATTCGGCATTGAGCATGCGCTCGGCAAGCGCCATGCCAACGGCGGTGGCGATGCCCTGGCCGAGCGGGCCGGTCGTGGTTTCAACGCCAGGCGTATGGCCCCATTCCGGATGACCGGCGGTGATCGAGCCCAGCTGGCGGAAATGCTTGAGCTGATCCAGCGTCACGCCATCAAAACCGGTGAGATGCAGGAGCGAATAGATCAGCATCGAGCCGTGGCCGGCCGACAGCACAAACCGGTCACGGTCCGGCCATTTCGGATTGGCGGCATCGAACTTCAGATATTTTGACCACAACACCGTGGCAACATCGGCAGCGCCCAAAGGCAGGCCGGGGTGACCGGATTTGGCGGCTTCAACGCCGTCAATGGCAAGAGAACGGATGGCATTGGCCATCAAATCATGGGTCTCGCGGGAGCTCATCGGTGTGTCCGTTTCAGGAAAAATTGGCAATTGAAACCACTGACCGGCCGACCGGTCTCAGGATCCGGTTAACTGCACTTTTTAACAGCGCAACGGGTTCTTATCAGGAGTGACCACGCAATCAACCCAAAACACCAGTGTTGCTGCAATTTGAACTGTGAACAGCGCAGTTTTTTGTAAGTTTGCCCTTTTGTTGACGCCTGCGAACTGCAGATTGTATGGTCTAAGCACCAAAGGCATCTGGCTGGCGCGATTCGAAGCTGGCCGACAGGGGAAAGCCAAAGGCCATGACGGGACAACCCACGCTCAAACAGGTTCTCGACCGGATGAACCGCGCGATTGCCGCAATGGAAGAGGCGGTCGCCTCCAAAGCTGAGCAGGATGTCAATTATGCCGAGGCCGAAGAAGAGGTGCAACGCCTGAACTCCGACCGCTCGCGCCTTGCACAGGAGCTCGACAATTCCGAAGCGCGTGGCGAACGGCTGACTTCGGCCAACAAGGAAGTTTCACGAAGGCTGGTGACCGCGATGGAAACCATCCGCGCCGTGCTCGACAGATAGGATATAAATCATGGCGCAGGTCAATGTCACCATCGACGGCAAATCCTACCGCATGGCATGCGATGAAGGCCAGGAGCAGCATCTGGAAAACCTTGCGATGCGCTTTGACAAATATGTCGGCCATCTGAAGGAAGGCTTCGGCGAAATCGGTGACAACCGGCTGACTGTCATGGCCGGCATCATGGTGATGGATGAACTGGTCGAGCTGCAAAAGCGCATCAAAGGCATTGAGAGCGAACTCGAAACGCTGCGCAAGACGCGCGACGAAGCGCTGTCAAAAGCCGACAAGAATGATGCGGCGCTGACCGGGGCGTTGTCTGAAATGGCAACACGGCTGGAAAGCATTGGCGCCAAGATGGCGGTCAAGGCAACGGTGAATTAACGAATTCCGACAGGCCCTGAACCAGGC
>JANMEX010000468.1:0-2828 GCA_031377485.1 Phyllobacteriaceae bacterium | reverse complement strand
TTCGGCAATTGCCTCGGTTGTCGCCTTGAAGACTATAGGTTCGCCTTGGCATGTTTCAGTTGGGGCTATCGCGGGAGTTATTTTTGCTGCGGTCTTCACGCGCACGGAGGAAAAGGCATGAGCGAAATCTACATTATCATCATAGCGAGCGCCGTACTCAACTACATGACACGACTTGGCGGACATCTGGTTCTGTCACGTTTGGGTACGCTTAATCCGCGGGTTGAGGCAGCGCTGAATGCTGTGCCCGCCGCAGTTATCACCACACTTGTCGCCCCTACATTTCTCACCCACTCATGGCCGGAAACGGTGGCGCTGATCATTGCCGGACTGGCCGCGTTGCGGCTGCCTTTGCTTGGCATGTTTGCTGTTGGATGGGCGGCGATCGTGGCGCTGCGCTGGATTGCCGGCGCGTGAAGTGTTTGTCAGACTGATTCCAAGGTTGCCGTCAAGCCATTGATAAAGAATCATAAACCAGTAGATGCTCCGGTTCATGTTTTGATTCAGCTTCAACGATCCCTCACCAATCGGAACCCTAGATTTGTTGGCGGTACTCCTGCTGCACAGCCGCCGGAAATCGCGTCGCGCAGGAATGTTGGAATTTCGGCTTCATGTTCACCGTTCACATAATAGGCAGGGCACATGTAGCCGCCGGTGTCTTTGGCTACGCATGTGGAGGTCCATTCCCACACGTTTCCGCCGATGTCGCGCAATCCGTTTGGCAACGTGCCGAACGAGCCCGAAATCTTCACGGGACGGGTATAAGAATTGCGTGAATAGTAGTTTGTAGCCCATTCCATGCGCGGGTCTGTAAACAGTTTCTTGCTTTCGTCTTTGGGAAGAAGTTTCGCAAATTCCTGGAATTCCTCGCGCGTCGGCAAACGCCAATTCCCTTCGGTCTCGCTGTTCAGCCATTTTATGAACTCAGCGATATCAAGCGCGTTCACATCGGAAACAGGGTAAGATCCCATGGGCGGTGCAGTTTCCGGTTCGTGTTCGCACGCTTTTGCGGCGACACATTTCATCCACAACACATGGGTGATCTCGTCTCGTCCAGCTTCAAGTTGAACGCCCGATTCCATCTTGATGAATACAGTTTCAAAAGGCTCAGATGTTTCGCGGACGGACTTGAGGGAGCCTGCGCCAACGGCGATGGTCAAGACCGCCGCCGTTGTTATTGCTTTTAAGCCAAGTGAGAGGGGCATGATTTTGCTCTGAAGCTCAGCCTGTAATCGGCACTGCTTTGGAAACCTGCATCATCAGATCATCATTCCAATCGCCTTCTACCATAACATGGGCGGTAGCGCCAAGGAGGACGGCTTCGATGAGGTTATGATTGACGTAGGCATAGAGGCCCGGCTGGCGGAATTCATAGGCCATCGCACCGGCAGAACCGCCGCGGATGAACCAGGTCTCGAAGTTCGTGCCCGGTGTGTCGTTGAAAGAGCCACTTTCCCAAACCAGATCGCCATGGCCGCCGATGAGATGTGGACGGGTGTCGCGGTTGGCCTGCGAATGGATGAACAGCACCTTTTCGCCAACCTTGGCTTTGAGCGCATTGTCGCCCGTGAGCGCACCCTTTTTGCCATTGAAGACGACATGGGTCGGGATAAGCCCGCGCATGACATCAAGTGCATCGGACATGTTGTCGGCCGAACCTTCGTAGGTTCTGTATTTGCCCTTCTCATCGCGCGGAATGTAAAAGTCTTGTTCTCCGATGTAATAGATCTTGTCGTAGGTGTACGGTTTGCCCGCTGCGTCCTTAAGGCCGTCGCGCGGTAGAACCATCACCGCTCCGTTCATGCCTTGTACGACATGGTAGGGGATCATCACATCGCCCGGAGCGCAATGGTAAACGAACACGCCCGGCTTGATGGCTTTCCAACGGAGCACTGTCTGCTCGCCCGGCTGGATCTTGGTCAGCGCACCGCCACCCAACGCGCCGGTTGAGGCGTGGAAATCAATGTTGTGTTCCAGCAAATTTGTTGCCGGGTTTTTCAGCGTAAGCTCAACATAATCGCCTTCATGGCAGATGATCAACGGGCCGGGAACTGTACCGCCATAAGCAAAGGCCCAAGTCTTGGTGCCCTCATCATCAATCTCGATCTGCTTTTCTTCGATCACCAGTTCGACCTCGATAATCGAAGGGCCGGTGGTTGCGACTTGCTCATGCTCCGGTGCAAAAGGCGGGGCAACGAGCTTTTGCTTGACGCGCGGCAAAGTGGAAATATCGACAGCAGCGGCTGCTGCCATGACTGGCGCGACTTCAGCGGCGACTGCAGACTCGGCGGCTTTGGCGATGCCGGTCATGGCACCAAGCGCGCCTGCGGCCATCAGGAAGTCGCGGCGGGCGAGAAGGAATGTGTTTGTTTTCATGGTCATGGTTGCCTCCTTGAGAAATCCACTGATTAATGATGTATATAGAATACATCTATTAGGCCGGCTGGATTTGATCGAGGTCAACCAATTGTGATTAGCCAAGGATCTTTCTGAGTTCGGCTCTGTGGGCAATCAGATCGGCAAGGTTGTGTGCGCCAAGCACTGTGTAAAACGCAGTCTCGGCCTCATAAAGAATGGACTTAAGCGTGCAGCTAGGGGTGATGACGCATTTGTTGTTGACGCGATCAAAGCACTCCACAAGCGGTGCATCCGACTCGCAAAAGCGGACGACTTCGCCGACGTTGATTGCCGCTGCCGGTTTGGCGAGGCACAAGCCGCCGCTGCGGCCGCGGACAGCGGTCAGATAGCCACCGCGCACCAACTCATTGGCAATCTTGGTCAGGTGATTGCGCGAGATGCGGTAGCTTTCGGCAGCTTGTGAGATTGTT
>JANMEX010000420.1:0-21063 GCA_031377485.1 Phyllobacteriaceae bacterium | reverse complement strand
CTTGAACCGTGCCATGACTTCGGCGCGGCCCGGATCCGTCAGCGTAGCTGCAGCGCCGAATTCAAGAGGTGTCAAAGAGGCCTCATCCGGATAGATGATGAGGTTGGAAGTCGCGTCCTTCGGCAACAGCGCCATCACGCGGGAATCCGTTGTCGGCGCGCCATTGGCTATATGCTCCTTAACCGCATTGGCCGGGTCCATCAGATAGTTCAACAGTGCATAGCCGGCTGGCTTGTTGGTGGCGCTCTTTGGAATGGCGTAGAAATCACACCAGATTTCGCCGCCGTCCTTGCCGAGCGTAAAGGCGATTTCCGGCATGTCGCGGTTGAGCTGTGCGCCGTCGTTGGTCCAGCACATGGTCATCCACGCGTCGGTTGCCCGCATGCCGGGTTGGTAGTCGGAGTTGATGCCGAAAAGGTGCGGCTTGACCTTGATTAGCAATTCCTCAGCCTTTGCCAGGTCTTCTGGCTTCACCGAATTGAATCCCAGTCCAAGCGCAACAAGTGCATTGCCGATGGTGGTCAGCTGATAATCATGCACCAGTGCTCGGCCGTCACCTTCACTCATCGCCACATCGAAGAATTCTTTCCAGGTCGTCACCGGTGTCTTGATCTTAGTTGTGTTGACGGCCATGCCGGTGGTGCCCCAATTTTTCGGCAGGGCATATGTCTTGCCATCAATCGCGCCTTCGCTAGTGAAGCGGGCATTCTGGGTGGCCGCGGAGAAGTTCGGCAATTGTGCAAGGTCAAGCTCGTCGATCAGGCCGAGTTTGACATAGGTCGAGATCGTATAGTTGGTCGGCACAAACAGGTCCCAGCCCGCGCCTCCGGCCTGCAGCTTTGCCAGCATCTCTTCATTGGAGCCGAACACGTTGACCTCGACAGCACAGCCGGTCGCGGCGGTGAAGGCGTCGAATGTTGCCGGATCATGGTAGTTTGGCCACGTTGCCAGTGACATTTTTGTGCCGATGTCGCCTGCAAAGGCGGGCGTGGAAAATAGGCCCAGCTCCCGGCCGAGCACTGCGGTTGCAAGGCCGAGGCCGGTTATGCCCAGAAAATGGCGGCGGCTCACCGAGCCGCGCTTGTAGCGCATCAATTCCTCAGCGAACTGCTTGGCTGAGATGGGGGCATTGTCCTTGTAGGATTTGGTCATGGTTCATTCCCTCTCTGGTTATTGTTGGATTGCAAACACATGCGGTGCAGATGGTGCGATTTGCAGGTCGACTTGGTCGCCTGTTTCAAAGTCGGATGTGGCGGTGTCAAAGCGCGCGTTGCTAGAGACCATGACGTCACCGATGCCCGGTACATCGACAACATATTCCGTCACGGACCCAAGAAATATTCGGTGCGTGATCGTCCCGGATAAAACGGAATCAACCACGGGCCCGCCACGTCGCATTGAGATCAATTCGGGACGGATGGACACGCTCGCGCTGCCGACTTTCAAAACTTGCATTCCACCGAGTGGCAGCGCCGCTCCATTTGCAAGGCGCGCAAATGCGTCCGCTCCGGCAGATTCCACTGTTGCCATGAACTTGTTGGTCTTGCCCACAAATTCGGCGACAAACAGATTGGCCGGGCGCGCGTATATTTCTTCCGGGCTTGCCAGTTGAATGATCTTGCCAGCGTTCATGACGCAAACCTGATCGCTCATCGAAAGTGCTTCTTCCTGATCATGCGTGACCAGAAGAAAGGTGATGCCCAATTCGCGATGAAGGTTTTGCAGCTCAAGCTGCATTGCGGTGCGCAATTTCTTGTCGAGCGCCGCCAGTGGTTCGTCCAACAGCAGCACACGCGGCTTGTTGATCAACGCCCGCGCCAGTGCAACACGCTGTTGCTGTCCGCCGGAAAGCTCATGGATCTTGCGTTTGCGATACGCTCCCAAGTGAACCATCTCAAGCGCGTCTCCGACGCGCCTGTTGATTTCCGCATTCGAAAACTTTGGCCGCATTTGTTCAAGGCCATAGGAAACATTGGCTTCCACGTTGAAATGAGGAAACAGGGCATAGCTCTGGAACACCATGTTCACAGGTCGCCTGTAAGGCGGCATGCCTGCCATTGGCACATCGCCGACCAAAACTTCGCCTGAGCTTGGCTGTTCAAACCCGCCGATCATTCGCAAACAGGTGGTTTTGCCGCAACCCGACGGCCCCAACAGCGCAATGAAAGACCCTTTGGGAACCTGAAGATCGACAGCATCGACAGCCGTTACGTCGCCATAGCGTTTGATGACAGATCGAAACTCAATGTCGTAACCGGATGACAAAACTGAGACCTTCCAGACTACCAAAAGCGATGGATATCTTCTACGCGGCCATGTCAGACTAGGCGGCGCAGGCCAAACGGGTATATACCCCAAAAGTGGTACAGCCGCGTACATTCAGCGTTTCAGGGAGTATCACCGAAAAGGGAGAACTGAGGATTGCGTACCGATCTCGATGCTCTTTTTCAGGCAGCCGCCATTTTGGTTTCGCCACCAAATATGTCAAGCGAGGCGGTCGGAGCAGCCATCGTTGCTTTGCTGTCATCAATCGCAAGATTTGATCATGTCGTCATGTTCGGGTACTTGCGCGACGAGAAGCCGGTACACGTTTATTCGACCTTCAACGAAACCGAGTTTGATGTTTTTGTCACCCAATATCTCGCCGGACCTTATTTGCTGGATCCCTTTTATCGCAACACGCTGGAGAGAAAGGAGGGCGTATGGCGAATGCGCGAGTTGGCGCCGGATCGCTTCTTTTCCAGCGAATACTATCGAAGCTATTACTCGAAGACGGCACTCGCCGAGGAAATCGGCTTTTTCATCTCACTTGAGAATGGGGTCATGCTTGTTGTCTCCTTGATGCGAGGGCATGCAATTGGCATGTTCTCGACAGCGGAGTTTGCGCAAGTCAGAAAAGCGTCACCACTGATTTCTGCCATATGTCGCAATGCATGGTCCGATATTTCTGACCGCTTCAAACCAACTCTCAAGACGACGTCAGAAAGCAAATCCGACACTGTCTGGGACCGGCTTCGTTCAAGGTACATGCTGACAGCCCGTGAGGCGGCAATCATTGAACTGGTGCTGCAAGGGCACTCGTCTGAATCGGTTGGAATGCGACTTGGGATCACGACAGGAACCGTGAAAGTCCACCGTCGAAATGTCTACAGAAAGCTTGGCATCTCATCTCAAACGCAATTGTTTTCAATGTTTTTTTCGACTTGAAGGTTGAACGCTTTCCGATATCGGAGAACTGGGCGGCGACTGATTTTTGCCGATAGCCGAGCGTTTCCCGACAGGCTTACTTTCGATGGGCGAAAAGCATGTCGCTGCATATTTGTCATAAGTCTGCGCGCTAATGAAATTGTGCAGGAAACTGTTCACGGTTGGGTAATTTCAACAATGGGCAGATGCGGTTGGATGCTTTTCTGGCTACATCGCCGTGGGCACCACAAACGCTTTTCATCACGAATTTCGAAAGATGTTGCTGCTCAGCCGCGCCCGGTCAGCGCACGGATTCGATCACGCACGATGCGAGCGATATTCTGCGTTTTCTTGTAAAGATCAATCTGACTTGCCGCCTGGCGAACGGCCCGGTCTGAGCCGGGCCTTAGCCCGACCAGAAGTGTTACCATGGTTTGCCGCTCTTTCCAGAGACGCGTCATGACCGGATGGTCTGGAACAGCCAGTGAATCAGCACGCTCGATGTTCGGGTCGTCGAGGAGACGTCTCGTCGTGTCCAGCATCAGCAAAGTGCCGGGCGACCATTTGGCATAGGACTCGTTGTATGCGGTTTTCCATGTGTAGGCGGTTCCGGTTTCCCGCAGCACGACCAGCGAAGCTATCGCTTTGCCATTGAGGTCGAGCGAGTGGATGCGGCACATGTCGCGCTCAGCCAGATTATACAGCGCTTCGCGTGTAAAGGCGGCGCGATAGCGGTCAATTGTCATGGCCGTGCCGGAGCGGCCTTTCCAACCTTTTGTCTCGAGCGCCAGAAATTCTTCCGTGCGCCGCCGGACATCCGCCGGTTCGCGGGCTTCATCAAAGGTCACTGTGCCCTTCTCAGCCAGGCGGCGGAGCATGCGGCTGTAGCCGCGCAGATGGTGCGGCGTCACAGCCTTTTTCAGATAGTCTTCTGGCTCTTCGCCCGTGACAAGGATGGGTCGCTGCTTGCGGCCAATGGTGGTGATGGAGAGGTTGCGGCCAATGGCTGCAATTCTCAGAGACTGTGCAACCGGGCCGTTTTCCGCAATGTCCGGAATAACCAGAACCTCTGGCAGCTTCAGATGCTTGCGACCAAGAATATCCAGTACATCTTCGAAAACGCCGACAGGATCATCCCGGTCGACCAATGGCGTGCCGAGCGGCGCAAAGGGCGAAGACCATGCCCGCAGAATGTCGGGCGCCAAGCCCAATCCCGGCCTTTCGACTGAAAAAGGCATCAAAAAGCGCATGCGGCTACGATCGTCCGCCTCATCGCGCATCACCATGAAGCGGATTTGGCGATCTTCCAGGCGCGGCATGGCTGGAGCCAGAAATCTTGGGTTGAAGAAGATGTTCGGCTCGGCAGCACGCCATGACAGAAACTCGAGTTCTTCCGACAGTTCAAAACCTGCGCCGGCCGGATAAACCGACAAGCGCCGGGCCGGACTGGTGCGGGCAATGCCCTCCATCTGCGCCAGTACAGGCTCATCAAGGTCGAATCCGGCAAGGTTTGCCATCATGGTGGCTGCTGCGCCGCCGCCAGTCTGCTCTTCAAAGACGGGTGTTGCTGCCATCATGATTGCACCTGTCGCGAAGACTGAAACAACCCTGCAAGAGCAGATGCTTTTATGCCGAGGCGTTGCCAGACAATGACGCCAAGCGCCAGTGCTTCAAACACCATGCCCGCGGCAAAGGATGTTGCTGCGCCCCAAAGGCCCCACATGGGCACGAGCATGGAGCAGAGCATGATGCTGATGGCGAGCGTTGCGCCATATATCCATGCGCAGACAGTCTGGTTGCCCGACATGTTCAAAAGGCTTTCGGCGGGACCAACCGAAGCACGCATCACGACGCCTGTCACCAGCACGAAAAGGATCGGGTATCCGGCAGTGAATGATTCGCCAAATAGCGACAGAAGTGGCTGGCCCAGCAGCAACACGACGCCGCCCATGAACAGCGACGGCCAAAAGGTCCATCGCGCGGATGAGATCACGAAGGCTTCGAGCTCTTGTTTGGTACCGTCGTGGATCAACTGCGCATAGCGTTGGCTGACACCGGCTTTGACGGCAAAATACACAAAATGAACCAGCGCAAGTGTCTTGGCCGTGGCGAAATAAACGGCGACCTGTTCGGGCGGCAAGTAATGGCCGACGACGAGCACATCCGCATTGGTGAGAAGAAACAGGAATCCTTCGACCAGAAAGATCGGGATGGATACGGAAATCCATTCGGCCAAATTGATCTGTTTTCGTCCTGCTGGAACCACGCGGTCAACACTGGCAGTGATGGCGAGGAACTGAATGATCGTGGTCGAGTAGGTCGCAAGGATTGCTGCAACAATTGCCGTCTTTGCATTTGCCTGGAAGCCCGCTGCCAGCGCAACCAACATGAAAAGCAAGATCAGAACCGGTCGGGCTATGTAGGTCGGGGACAAAGCCTTGATCGGCCAGGAATTTGCACGGGCCGTGCCTTCAAGCGTGTCGCCGAGCGCGATCATCGGCAAGGCGATGGCACCAAGCATGAAAGGGGCAACGTAATAGCTCTCAATGGTATCGGCCAGAACAAACGTTGCGGTGATGCCGAACGCGGCGACAGCGGAGGCTGCGAGCAGCGTGAAAATGCGTCCGGTGAGCAAAATGCCACGAAGTTCATCATGGGAACCTGAGGCTTGGTACTGCGGGACGAAGCGGATGATTGATGTTGCAAACCCGAAGCAGGACAGATTTCCAGCGATAATGGCGGCCGTCCAGACAAGGACAAAAATGCCATATTCGAAATCACCCATCCATCTTGCCAAGAGGATTTGGGAGACAAACGCGATGGCCGCGCTGACGAGGCGGATTGCAAAGGCGATGAGCGACATGCGCCGCGCAACCATGTTCTGGTCGCTTGATGTCAGGATTTCATCAAGCTTCTCGGCAAGCGGAAGTGCGCGGGCCACCCACATGCTTGGCAGCAAGCGTTCTGCAGCGGTGCTCGCGGAAATCCGCATCTTTTTCCCCGTTCGAAACTTCACAATCTGCCGATAACAGCAAAGCGTTTAAAAACGGTTCGGTTGGGGAGGGTGAAGACTGTGGCAGGGTTTACGGAAGCTAAATGTTCCAAGAAGGTGACAGGCCCCGCCAAATGCGAGGCCTTATTTCCCTAGTCAAATCAGGCAAATGCACCGTGACAATGCTTGAATTTCTTGCCGGAACCGCAAGGGCAGTTTTCGTTGCGGCTGACCTTGCCCCACGTTGAAGGATCGTTCGGGTCGCGGTTTGCCGGATCAACGATTTCTTCACTTACAAAAGACGAGGAAGCCATGATTGGCGCATCGCCGAAATCATCTTCGCCGGTTGTGCCGTCAATATGCTCGCCATGCATGGCCGGCAGCTGCGGGGCTGGAGAGTCAGCGGTCTGACGGACGATTTCAACGCGCATCAGTTGCGAGGTTACGACTTGGCGCAGGTTCGTGAGAAGCGCCTGAAACAGCTCGAATGCTTCTGACTTGTACTCGTTCAACGGATCGCGCTGGGCATAACCGCGGAAACCGACGACAGAACGCAAGTGGTCAAGGTTGACCAGATGCTCGCGCCACAGGCCATCAAGTGTTTGCAGCAGGACTGACTTTTCGACATAGGTCATGACTTCCGGGCCGAAACGTTCGGCGCGGTCAGCAGCAGCGGCATCGGCTGCGGCGGTCAGGCGCTCGCGGATTTCGTCTTCGGCGATGCCTTCTTCCTTGGCCCAGTCTTCGACCGGCACATCAAGATTCAGCGTGCTGCGGACCTCTTCGGCAAGACCCTTTGAATCCCACTGCTCTGCATAGGCGGTTTCCGGGATGTGCTTGTTGACGATCGCGTCGATGGTTTCATGGCGCATCTCGGTGACGGTTTCGGTGAGGTGCTCGCCGTCCATCAATTCCTTGCGCTGTTCGAAAATGACCTTGCGCTGATCATTCTGCACATCGTCGTATTTCAACAGGTTCTTGCGGATATCAAAGTTGCGGGCCTCGACCTTCATCTGCGCCTTTTCGAGCGCCTTGTTGATCCACGGATGAACGATTGCCTCGTCTTCCTTCAGACCCAGTTTCTGCAGCATCGAATCCATGCGATCAGAGCCGAAAATGCGCATCAGGTCGTCTTGCAGCGACAGGAAGAATTTTGAACGTCCGGGATCGCCCTGACGACCGGAGCGGCCGCGCAACTGGTTGTCGATGCGGCGGCTTTCGTGGCGTTCGGTTGCCAGAACGAACAATCCGCCGGCTGCCAGCGCCAAGTCTTTCAGCCGCTGAATGTCAGTGCGGATTGCCGCTTCCTTTGCCGTGCGCTCTTCGCCCTCCGGCATATCGGCGAGTTCGGCAGCAATGCGCATGTCGGCGTTGCCGCCAAGCTGGATGTCGGTACCGCGACCGGCCATGTTTGTTGCAATTGTGATTGCGCCGGGCACACCTGCCTGCGACACAATGAATGCTTCCTGTTCATGATAGCGCGCGTTCAGAACCTTCAGTTCGTCCAAACCCTCGACGCGCAACCGTTCGGCCAGCATTTCAGATTTTTCAATAGAAGTGGTGCCGACAAGAATCGGTTGATTCCTGGCATGGGCTTCACGGACTTCGCGGACGATGGCGCGGAATTTTTCTTCAGCGGTGCGATAGACCTCGTCATGGTCATCGATGCGTTGAACCGGCAGATTGGTTGGAATGTCGATGACTTCCAGGCCATAAATGTTGCCAAACTCTTCGGCTTCGGTTGACGCCGTGCCGGTCATGCCCGACAGCTTTTCATACATGCGGAAATAGTTCTGGAAGGTGATTGATGCCAGTGTCTGATTTTCAGGCTGGATCGAAACATGTTCCTTCGCTTCCAGAGCCTGATGAAGGCCTTCCGAATAGCGGCGACCGGGCATCATGCGTCCGGTGAATTCATCAATAATGACAATTTCGTCGTTCCGGACAATGTAATCCTTGTCGCGCTGGAAAAGCTTGTGGGCTTTCAAGGCATTGTTGATGTGATGAACAATGGCGACGTTTTCGACATCATAAAGGCCTTCACCCTTCAGCTGGCCTGCGGCCCGCAAAAGGTTTTCAATATTTTCCGTACCGTCTTCCGTGAAGGTGACCGTCCGCTGTTTTTCGTCGATATCAAAATCGGAGTCCGCAAGCTGGGGAACAAACGCGTTGATTGTGTTGTAAAGTTCCGAGCGGTCGTCGAGCGGTCCGGAGATAATAAGCGGCGTGCGCGCTTCATCGACAAGAATGGAATCCACTTCGTCGACGATGGCATAGTTGTGGTCGCGTTGGACCATTTGCCCACGTTCGAACTTCATGTTGTCGCGCAGATAGTCAAAGCCCAGCTCGTTGTTGGTGCCGTAAGTCACATCGCAATTGTAGGCCGCGCGGCGTTGCTCATCGTCGATTCCGTGAACAACAACGCCAACGGACAGCCCAAGGAATTTGTAAACGCGCCCCATCCACTCCGAATCGCGCTTGGCGAGATAGTCGTTGACGGTGACAACGTGAACGCCCTTGCCGGTCAGTGCATTGAGATAGACGGGGAGGGTGGCAACAAGGGTTTTGCCTTCGCCGGTGCGCATTTCAGCAATGTCGCCTTCATGCAAAACCACGCCGCCGATCAGCTGCACATCGAACGGGCGCATGCCAAGAACACGTTTGGCGGCTTCGCGGGCTACGGCAAATGCGGGGACCAAAAGGTCGTCAACGCTCTTGCCATTGGCCAGTGCAGTACGGAATTCACCCGTTTTTGCCTGAAGCTGTGCGTCGTCCAGAGCCGAAATTTCGGCTTCGAGCGCATTGATTTCAGTAATTCTGGTGCGGATCTTCTTGACGCGACGATCGTTGGAAGAGCCGAAAAGCTTGCGGGCAATACCGCCGAGGCTGACCATGAATGGTCCCTTTCAAATGGGCCGGTTTTACCGGCATTCCGCAGGAGAATTGCGGGCGACAAACACTATTCCGGCGTCGAGGGCTTCTGGACGTCGGGCCGCAGGACAGATAAGAGGGGCCTCCTTTGATGTCAACGGCGCAGTTAATTGCTGATTCTGCGCGGTCGGCATGTCATTTTCGACGTCAATCCAGACCGCCGGGCATTGCCGGAGAGCGGTCACCTGAGGAGTTTTCCATGAATAAGCGCAGCCTCAAAGCCGTGTTCACTTCAACAGCCGCGGCATTTGTATTCATTGTTGCAGCCGCAGGCGCTCATGCTGATGATGCAGCAGTGGTTGCCAAAATCGGCGGCGCGGATGTTACGGAGGCTGAAGTTAAGCTCGCGGAAGAGGGTTTGGACGGACAATATGCCAAATTGCCCGAAGAACAACGACGGTTGGCAGCCGTAGCCGCGTTGTTGGATATCAAGGCAGTGGCAATGAAGGCAAAGCAGGCTAAGGTTGACGAAGGCGCAGAATTCAAGGCGCGCGTGTCTTTCCTGACAGAGCGCACATTGCACGATGCTTTTTTCCGCACTCAGGTTGCAGACAAGGTAACGGACGCTGATGTCAAAGCCCGTTATGAAAAGGAAATCGCAGCTTCGCCGCCAGAAAATGAAGTTCACGCCCGTCACATTCTCGTGAAAACCGAGGAAGAAGCCAAGGAAGCCATCAAGATGCTCGATGGCGGCGCAAAGTTCGAAGATGTTGCCAAGGAAAAATCGACCGATGGCGCGGCAGCTCAAGGCGGCGACTTGGGCTATTTTGGCCGCGGACAAATGGTTCCCGAATTTGAGAAGGCCGCGATGGATTTGAAGCCCGGCGAATATACCAAGATACCGGTCAAAACCCAGTTCGGTTTTCATGTCATCAAGGTTGAAGATGTGCGTGCAAAACAGCCGCCGGCATTTGACCAGGTCAAGGATCAGGTCCGCGACATTCTGCTTCGTGAAAAATATGTCGAAACAGTTCGGGCCTACCGCGACGAATTGAAGATCGAATATATCGATCCGGCGGTAAAAAAGGCCATGGAAGATGCGGCTGCTGCGGAAAAGGCGGCGCCGGCCGCAGCCCCGGTGCAGTAACATACCGAATTGATCTGACAGGAGCTGCATGATGTCGACGAGTGTTTCGCCGCTGGCGCCGAAGAAATATCCAAAGCTTGCGCCGGTCGAAGGCGTGCGGATGGAAACGGCGCAGGCCGGTATCAAATACAAGAACAGAACTGACGTTCTGATGATGGTGTTTGACAAGCCTGCTGCAGTTGCCGGTGTGTTCACGCGTTCGTTGTGTCCGTCGGCGCCTGTCGATCACTGCCGTAAATCGTTGGGCAAAGGCTATGCCCGCGCTGTGGTTGTCAATTCCGGAAATGCCAATGCTTTCACAGGCAAGAAGGGTATTGAGACGACGAACGCGACGGCCGATGCTGCTGCCAAGGCTGTCGGTTGCAAGGCAGACGAGATTTATCTTGCCTCGACCGGCGTGATTGGCGAGCCGCTGGATGCGGGCAAGTTTTCCGGACTTCTGGCCAACATGGCGAAACAAGCGCGCGGCGATTTCTGGTTGGACGCGGCCAAGGCGATCATGACCACAGATACCTACCCGAAGGTTTCGACTGCGAAAGCCAAGATCGGGGACACTGACGTTATCATCAACGGCATTGCCAAGGGCGCAGGCATGATCGCGCCCGATATGGCGACGATGCTTTCATTCGTTGTGACCGACGCAGCAATTGCGCCAGATGTCTTGCAGGGATTGCTGAAGAAAGCGGTTGGGCCAACGTTCAACTCGGTGACAGTGGACAGTGATACGTCGACAAGCGACACTCTGCTTTTGTTTGCCACAGGCGCCGCATCGAAACGTGGTGCGCCCGAAATCACTGACGCAAGTGATGCGCGGCTTGGTGCTTTCAAACGGGCGCTCAACAAAGTCTTGAAAGATTTGGCTTTGCAGGTCGTGCGCGATGGTGAAGGTGCGCGCAAGATGATTGAAGTTACAGTCACGGGAGCGAAATCCGCGCGCTCTGCCAAGAAGATTGCGCTGTCCATTGCAAACTCGCCATTGGTTAAAACGGCAGTCGCTGGAGAAGATGCAAACTGGGGCCGCGTTGTGATGGCAGTCGGCAAGGCGGGAGAACCTGCCGACCGGGACAGGCTTTCAATCTGGTTCGGCAATAACCGGCTGGCACATGAGGGCGAGCGCGATCCCGATTATTCAGAGGCGCAGACTTCCGCCTATATGAAGCAGGATAATATTGCTATTCGTGCAGAACTTGGCATCGGACGCGGCAAGGCAAGCGTGTATACTTGCGATCTGACCAAGGAATATGTTGCCATCAACGGCGACTATCGTAGCTGATCGGATATCTGTGCCAGGCCTTTCGCAAATACGTCGCCTTGAGGCGGCCGCATTCAGGGCTTGGCCTGCTGCCAGCACCTATTATGACGGGACGTGGTCAATCAGGCTGACTCCGGAGCATCCGTCGCGGCGGCTGAATTCCGTCAATCCGCTTGATCCGAATGATCATGGCGAACTTGGCGATCGCATTGCGCGGGCGGAGGCGCGGTTTGTTGCTGCCGGCAAGCCGTTGACGTTTCGCCAGACGCCTCTGGCTTCGCGTGAGTTGGAGCAATTCTTGCACGATGAAGGGTTTTCAAGTGAGCATGAAAGCAGCGTGTTTTCGATGCCCTTGACATCTTTCAACTCAGATCGGGCGCTGAACCATATTCCGCTGCGTGACATCAATCGTTATGTCGATGCCAGTGTTGCCGTCCATGGTGCCGATAAGGGGTCACGCCAAGCGCTGAGTTCAGTGATTGAGAGCATCAAGGCTCCTTATGCCCTGTTTGTCAGTGAAGATGAAAGTGGCCCTGTATCAACGGTGATTTGCGTGCATGATGGTGATTTGGCCGGGGTGCTCGACCTTGGAACCCGCCAGGACGCGCGCCGACTCGGGCATGGGGCAACGGCGCTGTCGACTGCGTTGAAGTGGGCGAAGTCGCATGGAGCGCAGATGGCTTGGCTGCAGGTTGATTTGGAAAGTGATCCAGCACTTGCATTGTATCGTGAGTTTGGTTTCCAGGAAATCTATCGCTATGTTTATCGCATCCGGAATTCCAAGCTGTGACTGATGTTTTCAAGATGCTTTTCGTGGTGGCCTGTGCGCTGGTGGATGCGGACGGGCGCGTTTTGATTTCAAAGCGTCCTGAAGGCAAGGCGCTTGCAGGTCTCTGGGAATTTCCCGGTGGTAAACTGGAAGCAGGTGAGACACCGGAAGAATGCCTGGTTCGCGAATTGAAAGAAGAACTGGGAATTGTTACCAAAGTTGCCTGTTTGGCACCGCTTACTTTTGCCAGCCATGCTTATGATACTTTCCATTTGTTCATGCCGCTTTATGTCTGTCGCCGCTTTGAGGGAATTCCAACAGGTATTGAAGGGCAAGAAGTCAAATGGGTATATCCGCGAAAACTACGGGATTACCCGATGCCAGCGGCAGACGAGCCGCTTATTCCAGCACTTGTCGAATTGCTGTAAGTTTCACTTGGCGCCAGTCAAAGTGCGATCAACGTTAATCACTCGTTTAAGCAACTGTGCGATTCTCTGTCAAATGGCAGTTGGACGGGCCGATTTTCGACAGCGTTGAGTGGGTGATTTGAATGACAAATTCAGACGACGAGTGGGACAATCTTCAAGAAGATCGCAACAGCATTGTCGGCGATGCCAGCTCGGGAGCATTACGCATCGCGCTGCTGTTTGGGTCCGTTGCCGTGGCGTTTGCCTTGTTTTTAGTCCCAATTATGAGCAGAAACGACGGTTATTCGTTCGGCGGCCGTAATTCCGGACAAGGCCTTGATCAAATGTCGACCGGGTCAATTTCGAAAAGCAATGCTTATGTCGTGCGTCGAAGTGTACTGCAACACACACCAAATTCAATCTGTGTGATACGCGCAGATGGCGCCAAAAGCGGCGACTGCTGAAAGTAACACCTTCCCGAAAATGCGATTGTTACGATTCTGGATGCGTTAAGATTTGGTCATTAATCTTAACGTGTAACCATTCACCCTCGGGGGAACATCGTGTTTCACAGGTTTTTACATGACGAGTCCGGCGCATCCTCCATTGAATATGGGTTGATTGCATCCCTGATTGCCGTCGCCATTATCGGCGGGGTTGGCAGTCTTGCCGATAGTCTTGAGGGGCTCTGGGGTGATAACAATTCGAAAATCGGCGCCGCGCTGAATTAGGATTTTACGGGTCACTCGTTTCAATTTTCTTTAGCATCTGTGCCAACGAGACGTTTGCTGATCCCCGCTTGGATGGCTTCTGCTGATTTTCCGATGGTGCCCAGCCAGACATCCAAACAAATGTAAATGTCGCAGGCAAGCGTCCGTCCTCATTGGCAAAACGGTCGCTGTAGTGTTTGTTTGCCCGCAAGAACAATTCTTTTGAAACCGGAACTCTTGATCTTGCCAGGAGCGCATTAGAGGCACCCATGCCGCGAAGGTCACGCATCAGCGCAAAGATGTCCTTGTAGCGAACCGTCAGCGTTTCAGAATCGACAACAGGCAGAGCAAAACCGGCGCGTTGCAAAAGCGATCCTGCAGCGCGGACATCAGCGAATGGATAGACGCGCGGGCTTGCACCACCGGTCATTTCCAACTCTGCTTCGAGCAGGCTCTCGCGCAATTCGTGAAGTGTATCACCTGCGGGCATCACACCCATGAAAAGACCGTCGGCTTTCAACGAATTGCGAATTTGCACCAATGCTCCGGGCGTATCATCGGTTTCATGAAGGGTCAGAAAGGACATTGCAAGATCGAGACCGGAAAGTGTCTCAGTCGGCGTTTCCTCACTTGTCACAGACCACTCACTTCGATTGGGCTTGTTGATGAACTCCGTATTTTCATGACGGGTTCCTGACAGAAAACCACTATCCAGAAAGGCCAAATTGCCTGATGTCACCGCCGCACGTTCAAATTTTCGGTCAATATATGATAAACGCTCGGCCATTTCCCGGGCGACTTGCGCCAACAGAAAGTCCGCGCCGTCTTTGAACTGCGTCAAGGCACGCTGACGAAATTTTATGATGCTGTTTTTGTCAAATACTCTTTGCACTGTCTTCGTCCGCATGTTTGCCTGTATCAGTCAGCACGGGATATAGTGCGTTTGCGTTTTGGCAAAGTGGAGAAAACGGTGGCGGGGATCGCAAGTCTGTTCAGCGGTTTGGCGGGGCGCGCTCGCGATGTGCTGTTTCCGGCGATTTGCCTTGGTTGTCATGAGATTACCGGGCAGCAAGGAACTCTGTGCCCGACGTGCTGGAGCCGGGTCCGTTTTATCGAGCGGCCTTATTGCGAAGTGCTTGGCACACCTTTTTCGATGGATTACGGCGATGGAGCTGTATCGGGCGACGCGCTCGCAGATCCCCCGCCATTCAGGCGTCTCAGGTCAGTGTCTGCCTATGGCGATGTCGCTCGCAAACTGGTGCAAGCGCTGAAATATCAGGACAGGACGGATCTCGCTCCCTGGATGGCTGTATGGATGGCGCGCGCCGGGCGTGAATTGCTACACGATGCGACTGTCATAGTTCCTGTGCCTTTACATCCGATGCGGTATTTTTCTCGGCGGTTCAATCAATCTGCGGAGCTTGCACGTGCGCTTTCGCGCGAGAGCGGCGTTCGTTTTGATCCTGCAATCCTGACACGGCCAAAGAAGACGCGCCAACAAGTGGGATTGGGGGCCAATGAGCGGCAAGACAATGTTCGCGGTGCATTTTCAGTTTCAGACCCTCATAAAATCAAGGTTGCGGGAAAATCGGTTTTGCTGGTTGATGATGTTTACACGACCGGCGCTACAGTCAGATCAGCGACGAAGGCTTTGAAGAAGGCGGGTGCGGCGCATGTGGATGTTTTGACATTTGCGCGTGTTGTGCCTGGGGACTTTGCTCTTGAGGAAGTGGCGCTTATATAGGTCTCAAACAAACAAGGTTTTTCGAGAATGGTTCCTGTCACTGTCTACACCCGCAACGGCTGCCCCTACTGCACGGCGGCGCTTTCGCTTCTGAGCAAGAAAGGTGCGAAGGTCACGGAATATAATGCCAGCATCAATCCGGCATACCGCGCCGAGATGATGGATAAATCCGGGCGCAACACGTTTCCGCAGGTGTTCATCGGCGCGACCCATGCGGGCGGCTGCGATGACATTCATACGCTCGATTCGCGCGGCGAGCTTGACCGGCTTTTGGCGGGCAATTGAATGAGCACACTTTGCGTGGCCGCCATCCAGATGCAGTCCGGCCGTGACCCGGAGCGCAACTGCGTGGATATGACTGCGCAGGTGCGTGCGGCGGCGACCAAGGGTGCACTTTACATACAGACGCCGGAAATGACCGGCTTCCTGGTTCGCGACCGGGCGGAAATGATGCGCAATGTGCGTAAGCAGGGCAACGACAAGATTGTTGCCGCGGCATCAAAGCTGGCTGGCGAACTTGAAATTTATCTTCACATCGGCTCAACGGCGATTTTGCGCGACGATGGCAAGATTGCAAATCGCGCCTTTCTGTTCGGGCCGGATGGCGGGCTGATTACGACTTATGACAAAATCCACATGTTTGATGTGGACTTGGACAATGGCGAAAGCTGGCGCGAGTCGGCAACATACGAGCCGGGAACAAGGGCAGTGGTTGCTGACTTGCCGTTTGGCAAGCTGGGGTTTGCGGTTTGTTATGACGTGCGGTTTCCGCAGCTTTTTCGCGAAGAAGCGCTGGCGGGCGCGCAGATACTGACAGCTCCGGCGGCCTTTACCAAACAGACTGGCGAGGCGCATTGGCATTCGTTGCAGCGGTCGCGGGCGATTGAAAACGGCGCGTTTATGGTCACTGCGGCGCAGGCCGGACTGCACGAAGACGGGCGCGAGACGTTTGGGCATTCGATGATTGTCGACCCTTGGGGGCACATACTTGCCGAGGCCGGCGGCGAAGGGCCGGAAATCATTCAGGCGACGATTGATCTTTCCGCAGTTGCGGAAGCGCGAAAAAAGATACCAAATCTCAAGAATGCACGCGCATTCTCGGTGGATCAGGTACCGCTTGCTCCGGAAGGGAGACAGGTCGCATGATCCGGTTTGCGCTTTGCTGTGAGCGGGAACACTCTTTTGAGGGGTGGTTCCGCAACAATGATGATTTTGACGGCCAGAAATCGCGGCATCTGATTGAATGCCCGGTTTGCGGTTCAGCCGAGGTGGACAAGGCGCTGATGGCTCCGTCCGTTAACACATCCAGACGTCAAAGTGTCAGGCAGGAACAGGATTCCGGCTCGGAAACCGTAACGCTGGCGCAAGGCGACGAGCAGCGCAAGGCGATGCAGGAACTGCGCAACCTGACCCACAAGATGCGGGCCAATTCGGAATATGTCGGCGACAAGTTTGCCGAGGAAGCCCGAAAAATCCACGACGGCGAAGTCGACAAGCGCAACATTTACGGCGAGGCGACTGTCGATGAGGCGCGGGCCTTGATGGACGAAGGCATTGATTTCATGCCGATTCCGGTGTTTCCGGAAGACCATAATTGAGTCCGGCTGAAAATCCACTTTGATGGCCAACTGATGAGGCTTTCTGCGCTTCCGGTGCTCACGTACCCAAACGTACGCTCCGCGCCGGTTCTCGAAACCCGCACCATTTGACTCATCAAACTGAATTTTGAGTCCGGCTCACGGCCGCACAATTCTCTGCGTTTCATTGCGCCGCCCGCTCCGGCGAGACCGAAGTTCAATTGTAAGCCATTGTTATAATAGAGTTTTTATCTTTACGACGAGTCTGGCTCGTTCACTGCATAAAGCGCCAATCCGTGGCATTCTCTCAACACATCATCAACTTCGTGGATCGACCGAAGCCGCCAGCCGGGTGGGAGGCCGGGGCGGAAGGGGGTGATGCGGGTTGGACGCATGGCCTTGAGCAGAAGATCGCGCCGCGCCTGCCAGCGCGCGAGCCGGCGTGCCTGGCGGGGGAGGTCATTCAGGGCATGGCGCAAGGCACGAAGACGGCTGAGAAGTTGGGCGGCGTCCACCGGCTCATCGGGAGGCGAGATACGCGCCACGTGATCGGCAGGGGCAAACGAACCAGAAAAGCCGAAGCTGGGCACCGCGTTGTTGTCAAAGTCATCCAGTGAAAAATGCTTCAGCGAATCGAACAGGCAGAAGGTTGGCACTTTCCGGGCGTCGTTATTTGGAAAGACTGGAAGGCCTGCCGGGAGCGGGCGTGAGGCGCGTGGTTTCAGCGACAGACCTCGGGCAGCGATGACGATGAGGCGGCGCAGGGCGGATTCGGCCGGGCGCAGAATGAAGAGGATGGCGGCAAAGATTTTGCGAGGGAGTGTGACTGCGCCTCTTGCCCCTTCGCCAAGGCTTCGGCGCGACGGGCCGGGCGAGGTTAAAGCCGCAGTGGCAATCATGAACAACGCGGCGACGATCTTGCGAAGCGCCTCGCTGTTCCGTTCGATTGCCCTGTTCCAATCCATTTCGCCTGCCCTGCCGGATACACACGCCGGGAGTGGCGCGATGGGATTGTAGGTCAGGGTTATCGGGGTGTGGATAGATTTATTTTTTGTTCGTCCGGATTGCTATGGAGGACAATGGCCGCGCTTGGCGCAGTCTGGATACTCGGGCCGGTGCCCGAGTATGACGCGGGGCGAGGGATTTGCGGCAGACTTAGCGCCGCACTTTCTGGCAACAGTGACCGTTGCGCCACAACGCAAAGCGGAAGCGCGGTCAAAATCACTGCGCCTGAGCGAACCCGCATTGCTTCTGTTCCATATCGATCTGTTTCGTAATTCGAATGGCGTTCTCGTCATAGGCCTGTGTCACTGAACCGTGATTGATGGTTTTGCCTTGCAGGGCGCTCACAGCGTCACAAAGATGGAATACGTGCGGTTCCACAGCTTTCTTGGCCCCATTTTCCGGCGCAATCCAATACACCACATCCAGGCCGTTCGGATTTGCGGTGGATTTTGTTGCGTCAGCCACAGCCGCAGAATCGCGAGCGATGTCCTGCGCCTGCGAAGCGACCTCAGGTGAACAGGCGGTCGTTGGCTGACCAGACTTGATTTGGGTGGCGCAGGCATTCATGTCCTGCGTATACTGTTCAACAGACGGCGGTTTCAAACTCACGCCCATCAACGTTGCAATCACGGCCAGGACTGCTCCGATGCCGCCCGCGATCTGCTTGTTCTTGGGATCCATGTCCTTGTCCATGAAGATCAGGGCAATCAAGGGCAGGAATGCGACCAGCGTGATGATCGCACCGAGCTGGTTCTGAACGAAGTAGCGGAAGCTGTCGGCCTTGCTGGCCGGATCGTGGCGGTTGGCGGCTTTCCAGAGCATGCTGCCGGCAATCGCGAATACGGCAATCCCTACCAGAATGCCAATTAACAGGGGAAGATTGCCGTTGGCTGCGACGCCTGCATCGAACTTGTGCTGCCTGAGCAAATAAATGCCAGCAATCTCACCGCCAATGGCAACGGCCCACGCCAGCAAGGCGTAAATCCGCAAACGCTTGGCGGCACCCTTTTGGTCTTGGGTTGCGGCCCACGCTTTGGTGACATCCACCTTGGATGCCGGGTCGTTGTCTGACATGGTTTGTCTCCCGAAATTTATGCTCTTGCGCGGCGACAGATAGTTTGATTCCGCCCACCCAGCTTCTCTGCTTCAAGATTTGACAGAACCGCCCCGGTTGTCAACGTCATCGGACTGGAGCGCCGACCCGATTGAGTTGGGTGGTATTGCTGTGGCAGTGCCGGTCTGCACCCTTGACCGAGCAATCTATCGTGTTTCGGCCATGCCGGAGCATGTCCGTTGGCGTATGGTCACCGCAGTTCTACTTGCCGCAGCTCTCCGGTTTGCAGATCAGCCCAACTTTGTCGCCAGCATCATGTAGTTCACGTCCGTGTCACGTGACCGGTTCCACTGGCCGCTGATGGGGTTGTAGAAGACGCCGGTGGTTTCCAGAAGCGTCAGGCCGGCGGGGACGAAGGCTGATTCGAGCTCTTCGGGGCGGACAAGTTTTTCGTATTGGTGGGTGCCTTTGGGGAGCCAGCGCAAGATTTGTTCGGCGGCGAAGATGGCCAGCGCGTGGGCTTTGAGGGTGCGGTTGATGGTGGCGACGAACATGAGGCCGCCGGGTTTGAGCATTTTGCCGCACGCTTCAATGAACAGGGGTACGTCGGCGACGTGTTCGACGACTTCCATGTTGAGAATGACGTCAAATTGCTCGCCAGCGGCGGCGAGTGCCTCGGCAGTCTCGGCGCGATAATCGATGTCGAGGCCGCTCTGGGCGGCATGGATCTTGGCGACTTCAATGTTGACCGGTGAGGGATCAGCACCGACCACCGTGGCGCCAAGGCGAGCCATCGGCTCGGACAAAAGGCCGCCGCCACAGCCAATATCAAGAAAGCGCAGGCCTTTCAAAGGCTGCGCGGACTTGATGTCGCGTTCAAATGTTTTGGAGACTTCTTCGCGAATGTAGGTGAGGCGTACCGGATTGAACTTGTGCAGCGGACGAAATTTGCCTGTCGGGCTCCACCATTCGGCGGCCATGCGGGAAAAACGGTCCACTTCTGCCTGATCGACGGTGGTTTTGGCGGCTTCGCTCATCTTCGTCTCCTTGATGCCTCTCAGGTCGTCCGGAAGGCTTGATAAGTCAAGACGCATGAATGACGCGCTCGCTGTTGTTTAAGGCGCACGCAGGGCGGGTCATTCTTGCGGGCGCGATTGTTTTTGTTTAAGGAGCCCGCGTGTCCGGCGGGGGATTTGACCCTCGCAAACGCCAGAATAATTGAAAGACGAAATCAGCATGGCCCGCATTGTCATGAAGTTTGGCGGCACGTCCGTTGCCAACATCGAGCGCATCAGGAACGTGGCGCGCCATGTCAAACGTGAAGTTGACAATGGCCATGAGGTGGCCGTGGTCGTCTCGGCCATGTCCGGCAAGACCAACGAGCTGGTCGGGTGGGCACGCGAAACATCGGTGCTGCATGATGCGCGCGAATATGATGCAATCGTTGCTTCGGGCGAACAGGTGACGTCCGGCTTGCTGGCAATTGCGTTGCAGGACATCGGCATCAATGCCCGGTCGTGGCAGGGCTGGCAGATACCGATCAAGACCGATGGCGCACATGGGGCGGCGCGCATTCTGGATATTGACGGAACAGAACTCATCCGCCGGTTTGGCGAGGGGCAGGTTGCCGTGATTGCCGGGTTCCAGGGCTTGGCGCCGGACAACCGGCTTTCGACGCTGGGGCGCGGTGGTTCTGACACATCGGCCGTTGCCATTGCTGCTGCTGTGAAAGCTGACCGTTGCGATATTTATACCGACGTTGACGGTGTTTACACGACTGATCCGCGCATCGAGCCGAAGGCGCGGCGTCTGGCAAAAGTTTCGTTTGAAGAAATGCTGGAGATGGCTTCGCTCGGCGCAAAGGTTTTGCAGGTGCGCTCGGTCGAGCTCGCCATGGTTCACAAGGTGCGCACGTTTGTGCGCTCGTCATTCACAGATCCTGATGCGCCGGGCATGAGCGATCTGATCAATCCGCCCGGCACACTCATTTGCGACGAGGACGAAATCTTGGAACAGGAAGTTGTCACCGGCATTGCCTATGCCAAGGATGAAGCACAGATTTCGCTGCGCCGTGTCGCAGACCGGCCGGGCGTCGCCGCTGGCATTTTCGGCCCGCTGGCCGAAGCCAACATCAATGTTGACATGATCGTGCAGAACATTTCTGAAGACGGTTCGCGCACGGACATGACGTTTACGGTGCCGAACTCGGATATTGAGAAGGCGCTGGCGGTGCTCGGCAAGGTGCGCGAAACGATTGGATTTGATGCGCTGCAATCCGAGCCCGGCATGGTCAAGGTCTCGGTGATTGGCATCGGCATGAGGAGCCACGCTGGCGTTGCAGCGACGGCG